>CAZDUU010000289.1:0-3855 GCA_964508675.1 uncultured Bacteroidales bacterium
GCGGCGAGCCGCCGAAAACATCCACATGCCCGCCAAGCCCGGCCAGCATCATCTCGTCAGATGTGACATTGATACAATGATAACCTTTACGGATAAAATTGAATATCCCCAGCGTTATACCGCTCACTGTGTCTGCAATGTTGATAAATGCAACCTGCGAACCCCTGACTTTTTTAGCGTAATTTAAAAAGCCCGAAAGCTGAAATCCGTTCAATTCTTCTTTTACAACATTGCTGAATCCTGCCAACTGAAAACCTTTGGAGCTGTCTTTGGCAATATTGGCAAATCCGCTCAATTGAAATCCTGAAAAATCCTTTGTAGTGATGTTGGTAAAACCTGCTAATTGCAAACCTGTTACATTATTTGAGACGAAATTGGCAAAACCTGCGATTTGAGCTCCATGTGTGCTGTCCTGAATAAGATTATAAAAACCTGCTATCTGTGTTCCTTTGAATTTTCCCAAAGTATGGTTAAAAAATCCTGCGGTCTGAATACCATTCACCTCTTTTCCGGTGATGTTTCCAAAGCCACCAATCTGAACTCCTTTAACAGATTTTCTGTTTATGTTTAAAAAACCACCTACTTCTGTGCCCGAAACACCATAAGAATAGCCTGCCAGCAGGTTCAGTGAAACGTGATTGATGATGGAGCCGCTCAGTTTATAGTTTGAACCCCAGAAAGGCAGGAACGAAATCTGAGCCGGACGTTCTCTGTAATAGCTGATATTGTTGGCATGTATTATCATATTTCTGCCGACAAATACCGGAACTAGCGAGCTGTTTTCCACATCTGAAGATGAAATGCTGTCGGCAAGCATGGGGCTTAAATGTTCGACCGTCTCAATGGGTGTCAGGGCAATTTCCATTGATTTTTCCTGCTGCGGACGTACAATAATAATGGTATCTTTATAAAATTGCTTGCTGATTGCGAGACTGATATAGTCGGTCTGAAAAAGGCAGATATTAAAATAACCGTTCTGATCGGTCAGGACGCCTTCTTTTCCGTTTACATCATATACCGAGACGTTGGAGAGTAAATGATTATTTCCGTTTTCAAAAATAGAACCCTGGATGTATATTTTTTCTTTGGATTCGGTTTTATTTGCATTGCTTTGGTTTTTCAAAATAATGATATGCTGACCCGCAGTTTTGTAGTAATATCTTTTCGATAACAGATGATTCAGAATAATCAGAACTTCTGTTTTTTCGTAATGCAGACTGACAATAGAATCGAGCGGAATAATATCTGAATTGAAGGAGAAATTTACATTGCCAGCTTTGCTGATTTTAATGAGTGTATTTTCAATAGTTTGCTTTTCAATATTAATAGAGATTTTTTTGTGAAGCGGGTCTGTTTGCGACCATGAATGAACGGAGATAAAGAACAGAAATAAAAATTGAAAAAGCCGCTTATTCATTCTTATCTATGGTATATTGGGATCCGTCTTTTGAAATAGTGATTCCAAATGTGCCGGAAATAATATTTACAATGGTATCGATCGGCTGGTTATTGAAAGTTGCCGAGAAATGCAGGTCTTTCAATGCTTCTTTTTTAAAGGAAAAATCAATGTTGTAATATTTTTTCAGCGTATGGGCTACATCCTGAAGAGCGGTTCTGTTAAACACAAGTACTTTATTTTTCCAGAATAAATCGTTTTCATCTTCGGGTTTTATTTTGCGGATTTGATTTGCAGGAATATCGTAAATCCCTTTATCGCCCGGGTATAGAATTACAGAAGATGTGTCGTTGGAAATTGAAAATAAAACATGACCTGTTTTTACAAAGACCTCAATGGTGTTGCTGTCTGAGGCGTTTACATTAAACGAAGTTCCCAAAACTTTAACAAAAGTATTTCCAGCGTGGATGATAAAAGGTTTTGATTCGTCGTGCTTTACATCGAAGAAAATCTCACCCTGCATGGTTACTTCGCGGTTCTTGCTGAATTTTTCGGGATAAACAAGTTTTGAGTGATGGTTTAAATATACGATGGTTCCATCTGTTAACGTATCGGTCGAATTTTGAGCGTTTGAGGCCAGGGTCAGCATTTTAGGGCTTTGGAAATAAATAAAATAGAGCGAAGCAATAATCATAATGGGAATCACAACAGCCGCAACACGGACAAAGAGTTTATAAACCGGAACTTTTTTGATGTTTACCTGATTTTGCTCGTAATTGCTGATTTTTTGTGAAAGTTTATTCCATGCCATATCGGTATCTACATCCACAGGAGCGGGATGGAGTTTTCCGCTTTCTTCCCAGATGGTTTTAAGTTGTTCAAAATACTGTTGGTTTTCAGCAGAAGCATCGAGCCAGTTTTGAACAACAACGGCATCTTCTTCGCTTATTTGTTGCGTCAAAAAAGCTAAAAGCATTTCCGGGGTGATATTTTCGGGCAGATTATTCATTTTTTACATATATATTGACAATTAATTTCATGTTTCCCCCTATCTGGTCGTAAATATTTTTATGATTTCGTTGATAAATAAGACGATTCCAAGCGGTAAAAAATCTTTCAGCTCATTGCGCAGGAAGGCGAGTGCTTTCCCGATCTGATTTTCTACTGTTTTTATGGAGATGTTTAATTTATCGGCAATTTCCTTGTATTTCAACTCTTCAAAACGATGCATGATAAAAACTCTTCTGCGCTCAGGCGGCAATTTATCAATAGCCATCCTTATTTTCATTTGCAGTTCGTTGGTTTCGGCAAGATTATTATGTCCGAAAACACTGTTCTGGTCATTGGCTGAGAACGCTTTGTATTTTTCTTCAATCTTCTGATGCTTGATGTAATTGAGGCAGCTGTTTTGGACCGATTTGAAAAGATAAGCCTGTAAATTGGTGTCGTCGGGCAATTCGTCTTTTATTTGCCAGAGCCTGAAGAAGATATCCTGAACAATATCCTGCGAAATTTCAGTGTCGTGAAGATAAGTGTTAGCAAAGGAACAGAGATAGCTGTAGTATTTCCTGAAAAGTTTTTCAAAAGCACTTTTGTCGCCACTTTTTATGGATGCAAGTGAAATGGTGCTTTGTTTTTGCATGAATATCTAATCGTTTTACTTTCCGTGGTGCAAAATTAGGATTTTTTTTAATGCAGAATAAATTTTTGCTTACAGCCTTGTAGCCTAAGTATCAGTTTGGGCTATTTTTGTTTTACCGCAAAGTAAATAAGTTCACGCAAAGAACGCAAAGTTTTTTCTTTTTAATCTTTGCGTAATTCTTTGCGAACTTCGCGGTTAAGAATTTTTAGTACTTTTTGTAACTAACTAAATATAATTTCGTTTTACCTTTACTCTATGAAAAATTCGTTTTTCTTTTTTGCATGTTTTATTCTTTTTTTCGGGGCAAATGCCCAGAACGACGTGATGTTTTCAGAAGTCTACGGTAAAGTTACAGAATGTAAAAATAATGCTCCGCTTACCAATGTTCATATCATAAACCAAACGTCGGGTTTTGCAACGCTGACCGATTCTGTCGGAAATTTTACCATTAAAGGGAAACAGGGTGATATACTGAAATTTTCGTATGTGGGTTTTAAAACCAGTTTTATATACATCTATGCGCCGGAAGCCGAATTGCAGCATTTCATCTGCATGAGTCCCGATACCATTTTACTCCATGAAGTAATGGTTTTGCCGTTTTCAAATTACACCCAATTTAAACAGCAGTTCATGGCGTTAAGAGTTAAAGATACCGAGTTGATTATTCCGGGAGTTACGTTAAAAGTAAAAACAACTATTCACAATCTCGATAATGATGATTATGTGAAAAGTCTGGGCTTTGCTCTTCAGAGTCCTATTTCCGCGCTCTATTACAACCTGAGCCGGCACCAGAAAAGTATAAGGAAATATTACCGGC
>CAZDUU010000290.1:0-3853 GCA_964508675.1 uncultured Bacteroidales bacterium
TAGCATTCAGACTTAACGCTGTGGGTTGGGTAATGGTTACCGAAGCAGTTCCTTTACAACCATAAGTATCAGTGACAGTAACGGTATATGTACCCGGACATAATGATCCTATTGTTTGAGTTGATGGGCCTGAACTCCAGCTATATGAATAACTTCCACTTCCGCCAGAACCAGCTGCAACGGCACTACCATTGCAAGCATTATAACATGTCACATTTGTTGGAGTAATACTAGCAGAAGGGTTTGAATAAACAGTAATTGTCTGAGTATAAGTTGCAGTACAACTACCCACAGTCACAGTTTCTGTTACCGTGTATGTTCCTAACGTGCTCCAGGTAACACCCGTAGGACTTTGAGATGTAGAGGTAGAAGGTGTTCCACTGGGGAAAGCCCATGAATATGTAGCACCGGTTGCTGTTCCCGCATTTGTAAAATTATAACTATTACCGGTTACACATTGATTGCCATTATAAGTAAAAGAAGCAACTGGTTGAACAAAAGTAATTACAACCTGATCAGTACAAGTAACTCCTGCTGTTGTCGTCACATTCCATGTTAACGTATATGTTCCAGCTGATGTAGCAGTTACTGTTGAAGTTGGCGATGAAATATTACTAAATGTCAAACCTGAAACATTTGACCACTGATAAGCACTATAACCAGCACCACCTGTTGCTGTCAGAGTTGCACTTAAACCGCATACTGATTGGTCTGCACCAGCATTTGCTGTACAAATATTACATGCAGCAGGTGCTGTATAGTTTGCTGTAAAATTACAGTCAGGAGCATTTGTAAATTGTGCAGTAACTGTATGAGCAGCTCCATTAGCTGTAATACCCGAAATAGTATAAGTCAACGGACTTGTAAAAGGTGCTGTATAAGTTTGAACATTTCCTGCATTATCAGTAACAGTTAATGTTCCTGTCGTTGGTTGGCCATTAAAAGTAATGGTACCAGTTACTGAGTATGTATTTGTGCTTGAATTACAAGCTGAAGGAGTTGCTGTCATATTGCTAATTGCGCAAGTTACGATTGTACAGTCAGTAGCGCCGGTTCCTGATGTTTGAGAAAACTGGCAATTACCTGTACAATTTGCATAATTGGTAATACACAATAAATAATATTGTCCAACAATAGCGCTGGAAATATCTAATGTTTCAGTAGCTGCTGTACTATAGGCACAATCCACCATATTACCGGCTGGCGCACTCAGGTTTCCTCCACATGATGACACAGTGCTGGTTAAATCGCTGGAGGAACAAGTTAAAGAAGCAAATGGCCCCCATGCTGCATAATCAATATCTCCACAAGTACTTGAAATCGTAATTCCGATTGGACCTGTTTGCGAAATACGTAAATAATACCAAACAGGGTTCGGTGTTGTACATAAACATCCATAACTAGGACCAGTCTCACCAGTTCCATTATCGGTTTGCATAGGAAAATTGTAAGTAGTTCCTGTGCAGAAAGGATCTGCATTAGCACAATCTGCTCCTCCGCCTCCTGTGTTGCCACCTCCGCCCGAAGCACTCCATGTAACAGTCATCCCAGTTGTATTGTTTTGACAATTATATTGACTTACTAATAATGTTACAGTTCCAGTAAAAGTAGCCGTCCAGGTGATTGTTGACTGCGTACTACAACCATCATCATTATAACCTAAAACCGTTCCACTGCCACATGTCCCTCCTTGAAATAAGGTTAATTGTGTATCAAAGTCACTATCACCACATGTGGACCAGGTGTAAGTAACACCTGAGGTTACACTATAATAAGAATATTCACCTCCATAAATCAATGTACTTACAGTTAAAGTTTGACCAGGGGTAATTGTTTGCAGTGCTGAAGGATAATTTGAATTACAATTACTGCATTGTGAGTAAGCTTTGTTGATTCCAAAAATTGCTAATAATACTAGTAAAAGGGTATATTTCTTCATAGCTTTAGTTTTTTCGGTTTAACTTTTGTTCTTTTTCCGCCTGTTCTTCAGGAGTTAAAGGCTTTGGCTCCGGTGTTAATGCCTTATATGCATCCGGGTATTTTTTTATCCATGCAGACTTTGCTGTTGCATATAAATCGTTTGAATATTGTAAATAGGGTCCTATTTGAATAAATGTTGGCAATTGAACGGATCGTTTTTCAAGAGGAACTCTTCCTCTTAAAAAATATATGTTCAAAAATAAATCTTCATTAAGTTCTGCGCTTTCGTACTGTTCAACTTTTACTCCATAAAGCATATTATTGATATACTTTTCAATCTCATTTATTAAATAAGCGTCTTTTAAAATAACATATCCGCTTCCATCTGCAGGATTAAAAGCAGAAAATAAAGCAAGTTGAGTTTTCTCAAGAGTTCTTTCAATATAATCTGCCGTTTTTACATCGTTAACTCCCGAAGTATAAACTTTAAAGACATACCATTTTGACAAATCGACATTTTGTTGCTGAGCTTTAGTTAAAGTAAACATCAGCAATAATCCAAATAATATACTTTTTTTCATTGTTTAATAATTTTATGCAAATTTAACCTTTTTATATTATCGTTTCAAGTTTATTTTCCCCGAAAATTCATTTTTATTTCCCAATTTATCAACAGCAATAACCTTGTAGAAATAAATATCAGCTGGACAAAGTTGTTTAGAGCCTTGATCGGTTCCATCCCAATTTACCGGACTACCACAATATTCAAATATACATTTCCCTTCTTTATTATAAATGAACATTCTGAATTCATACTGGTTATAATCAGCTACTATAGGGCCAAATACATCATTAACCCCATCACCATCAGGAGTAATAGCATTGGCAAAATTAACCGGAAGCTTATATATCAGGTCAACTGATTTATTTGAGGAATCTGAACAGCCGAAATTATTTTCAACCGTTAATGACAATAAGTATTTTCCGCTTTTTTTAATACAATAATTTGTTTCCTCTTTAAAATCAATTGTATCATTTATTTTCCATTGCACAAACGAAGACTGCTTAGAAGTATTCAAAAAAGCGATACAATTATTTTCTACCTTATATTCAAAATCTGCAAATGGCTTATTATATACCTGTATTTCCTGAATTTCTGAAGAGACAACATTTCCTTCGTTATTTTTAACCGTCAATTGTGCTTTATATTTTCCACCTTTTTGATATTCATGCGAAGGATTACTTTCGTAAGAACTGGAGCCATCTCCAAAGTTCCATATACACGATACATTTTTATTAGAACACATATTAGTAAATTGTACTTTTAATGGAGAACATCCTTGAGAAGCTGACTTTTTAAAGTTCACTGAGATATCACTGGAACTATTTGTATTAATATGATTCTGAACCTGAGAATTAATTTGAGTGTTTTTAATAATATTTTCCTTAATATCATTATCATTAAAAGCTGAATTAGCATTGTTTTCGTTTTCAGACTCAGCTGACGGGTTATTCTGATTTATTAAAATATCTTGTAATTTTTCTTTTTTATTCAAATTATTTTCTTCGCTTTTAACAGCAGATTTATTTGTTTCAACAATTGAAACACTTGCTTTTGCTAACCTGTCCTGAGTATTTTTGTTTCCGTCATTAAAAAAAAGAACACTGGCAGTAATAGCTGTAGCAACAAATAAGGCTGCCACTCCCCAACGCAAAACCTTTTTAAATTTCATCTTACGTTGTAGTGACTCCCATTAACCTTCCTGATAAGGATATTCATAAGAATTAACTTTTTCCTGAATGAGCTCGTTAAAATGTTTCATGCTCGTGAGTTTTTATATAGGATAAAACCATTTCTCTTAATTTCATTTTTGCTTTTGCAAAGTTCGATTTAGACGTTCCGATACTTATATTTAAAAAGTCTGCTATTTCC
>CAZDUU010000291.1:0-3829 GCA_964508675.1 uncultured Bacteroidales bacterium
AGTTAAATAACATATGGGGTTCGTTATAGTAATATTGGACATCAGGAAAAATAGCATGACGAACTCATCAGTTTAGGCAAACCTACACTCCTTCAATAAAGCACAAATGCTACTTTAATTGATCGAAAAGACTCATATTATTCTATAAGATCTATATACTATTAAAGTTTTACAAAGATAGGATATATTGAAGAAAAAAGTTATGAGTAATTTAAATGCACTATATAAAAAAAGCAGTTTTCTTAATTTGAAAACTGCTAAAATAGGTATTATAAAAAAAATTATTTAACTAAACCTGCAAAGCCCATAAATGCTAAAGAAAGTAAACCAGCAATAACCAGAGCAATGGGGAATCCTTTCATTGCTTTAGGAATTCCGGTGAGTTCTAATTGTTCTCTGATTCCTGCCATTAAAATTAATGCTAAGGTAAAACCTAAAGCAGTTGAAGTAGCATAAACCAAGCTTTGTATCAATGTATAATTTTTAGTAATAGCTAAAATTGCAGCTCCTAAAACAGCGCAGTTGGTTGTAATTAAAGGTAAATAAATACCAAGAGCCTGATAAAGTGAAGGACTTGCCTTTTTTAGAATAATCTCTACAATTTGAACCAGTGCAGCAATTACCAAGATAAAAGTAATTGTTATCATAAATTCGATATGCAAAGGCTCCAAAATAAAAAAGTATGCTAAATATGTTACCAAGTTTGCCAAAGCCATTACAAATACTACTGCAGCGCCCATTCCAATGGATGTTGAAGTTTTCTGGGATACTCCCAGGAAAGGACAAATTCCAAGAAATTGTGCTAAAACTATATTATTGACAAGTAGTGCTAATATTATAATATTTACTATATCCATAATTCAGTATTTATTAATTAAACTTTGCTTTTAACTTATTAATTACAACCATAAGGTAGCCGAAGGTTAAGAATGCACCCGGAGGCATAATGAATATTAGTATAGTACTTGCTTCGGGAGATAAAAATTTCATATTAAAGAATGATCCATTACCTAATATTTCTCTGATAGCAGCAATGGCAAAAATGGCTAAGGTATATCCGATTCCCATTCCAAGACCGTCTAATGTAGAAGATAAAACTGTATTTTTCTGAGCGAAAGCTTCTGCTCTGCCTAGAATTACACAGTTTACAACAATTAATGGAATAAAAACACCCAATGATGTATATAAATCGGGAGTGAAGGCATGCATAACCAGGTCAACGATAGTAACAAATGTTGCAATTATTACAATAAATGCAGGAATACGAACTTTGTCAGGGATGAATTTCTTTAGTAAAGAAATAAAGATGTTCGACATTGTTAATACAAATATTACTGCAGCACCCATCCCTATTGCATTTGAAGCTGAAGTTGTAATAGCCAGTGAAGGACAAGTTCCTAAAACTAATACAAACAAAGGGTTTTCTTTTACAAATCCTTTGGTAAACTCTTTAAATAAGCTCATTGGGCACCTCCTTTTTTAAATGCTTCAAAAGCACGGTTTACTGCATCACAGAAAGCTCTGGAAGAAATGGTACTTGCTGTAATAGCATCTACATCACCTCCGTCTTTTTTAACAGTTATCTTATATGAATTTGGATTTTTTTGATTGAACTGATTTTTGAACTTGGGTTCAGTCATTTTTGTTCCTAAGCCAGGAGTTTCTTTTTGATCTACAACTGAAATATTATTAATAGTTCCATCCGGTAAAAATCCTACCATCAGAACTATTTTTCCTGCAAATCCTTTTGGTGAATAGGTTTTAACAGCCGAACCAACCCATTGACCTCCTTTAGTTGCTTTATATACAATAAGATCTTCACCTTCAACCTGTGTCATTTCTTTGGTCGGGTCATTATCAAATGCAGGTAAAACTTCGGCAATTGCGCTGGTTATTTTAGCCTGTTGTCCTTTTGCTATAGGATTTTTTGTTTTTTCATAAACAAAGCCTAATGCTATAGCCATTGCTATTGAAATAATAGTTAATGATAATATCATATTAGGCAATGTGGAAGATAATTTCTGCATATTTATTTTCCTCCAAATCGTTTAGTTTTTATTGATTTGTTTAATATGGGTGTTACTGCATTCATAATGAGAATTGCAAACGAAACACCTTCAGGATATGCTCCCCAAACTCTGATTAGTACAGTCAAGACACCGCATCCCAGCCCGAAAATTATTTGAGCTTTATGATTTACAGGTGATGTAACCATATCGGTTGCCATAAAAATGGCACCAAGTATTAAACCGCCTGCTAATAAATGGAATACTGGGTCAGCATATTTTTCAGGATTAATCAGCCATAAAATACCAGTAAATACGAAAACGGTTAAGATATAACTAACAGGAATCTGCCAGGTAATAATCTTTTTAAATAACATATATAATCCGCCCAGTATTAAAGCAATGGCTGAAATTTCTCCTAATGATCCTCCCATATTACCAATAAACATATCAGTATAAGAAGGTACATTGTTCATCAGTTGACTTACACTTTCACCTTTCATTAATCCTTCTTTTATCACTCCTAAGGATGTTGGTCCAGTTACAACGTCAGTTAATGAAGTGCTTAATGGAGCAACTTTTGGCCACGTTGTCATTTCTACTGGAAACGAAATAAGCATAAAAACACGACCAACCAGTGCTGGATTGAATGGGTTTTTCCCTAAACCTCCAAAAGTCATTTTTGCAACCCCAATAGCAACAAGGCTACCAATAATCATTTGCCACCATGGTAAGCTGCTGGGTACGTTGAAAGCAAGTAACAAACCAGTAATCACGGCTGAGCCGTCTTTAATAGAAACTTCGGGTGATTTAAATAAAAATTTCTGGATTAGAAATTCAAATATCAGACATGAGATAACTGCTACAAGAGTAGTAATTAATGCAGGTAAGCCGAAAAAGTATAATGAAACCAGCAGTGCCGGGATAAGGGCGTAAACAACTCCCCACATGATTTTACTTACATCCTGCTTATCATGTACATGAGGTGATCCTGATAAAACGTATGTACTCATATTATTTTCCTCTAGATCTTATAATTTGATTAACTTTATTTTTTCCCAAACGAATCATATCCAACAGTGGGCGTCCTGCCGGGCAGGTATATTGACATGAGCCACATTCCATGCAGTCAAGAATATGTCCTTTTTCTGCCATATCCCAATTTTTAGTTTCCGATGTTTTTTCGAGAAGTAAGGGTTCTAATCCCATAGGACAAACTGATACACATTTTCCACACCGTACACAATTGTATATGGTCATACGATGGCTCATTTCTTTAGAAAAAATTAATATTCCTGAAGTCCCTTTAGTAACAGGAGCATCAGTTGATACTAATGCTTTACCCATCATAGGACCGCCGTTAACAATTTTTTCTGTATTTTCGGGCAAGCCTCCGCATTTATCAATCATAACCTGAACAGGAGTCCCGATACGAACCATAAAATTTCCGCCGTTGTAATTTTTACCGCTTAAGGTAACGACTCTGTCAATTAAAGGTTTGTTGAACTGAACAGCTTCATAAACAGCAAAAGCAGTTCCTACGTTTTGTACAACACAACCAACTTCGATAGGAAGTTTTCCGCTTGGAACTTCTCTATTTGTTAAAGCTTTAATTAATTGTTTTTCAGCTCCTTGAGGGTATTTTAATTTTAAACCCTGAACTTCAATGCCTTTATACTTTGCAGATAATGTTGAAAGATGGTCAATAGCGTCGGGTTTATTATTTTCAATTCCTATGATAGCTTTATTTACTTCTAAAGCTTTCATCAGAATCTGGATACCAACCATGATTTCTTAAACTTTTTGAATCATCAGGCGATGGT
>CAZDUU010000292.1:0-3809 GCA_964508675.1 uncultured Bacteroidales bacterium
TATACAGGTTTATAATGGAGTAGGAACAGGAGGAACTTTGCTTGGAACTTATTATATGAATACGGCAATACCAACATTGACTTCAACAGATGCAGGCGGAGCACTTACTATCCGATTTTATTCTGATGTTTCAATAACCGGGACTGGTTTTGATATTTCGATTAACTGTTTTTATCCCTGCGTACCGGCTGGAAATCAGGTGACTTATGGAAGCGGATCGTGGATTGGTTATTCCTATTCATGGACAGGAACCCCTGCTTTTACAACATATCTTGGTTATATTACTGAAAGTGAAAGCTTTGACAGAGATATGGGAACCGGTAATATCTCAGGTGCTACAACAAATCTGTGTTCTACTCCGGCTGAAAACTTTTCAGTCAAGTATAAAATGAATAAAAATTTTGCAGACGGATACTATATTTTTACAATTGGCGGTGATGATGGTGTAAGATTAAGTACAGACGGCGGGTCCACATTTTTTATTAATGGCTGGGCAGATCAGGGTTATACTACATACAGCAACTCTGCTTCTCCTTTGCATTTAAACGGGTCAACCAATCTTGATTTTCAGTATTATGAAAATACCGGTGGGGCAAGAGCATCCTTTTCATATTGTACTGTGCCTTTTCCTGCAGGTTCAATTACAGGAACTGCAAATGTATGCGCCAATTCATCAGGTATTGCTTATTCTGTACCTGCAGTTACAGGAGCAACAGGTTATACCTGGGCATATTCCGGAACAGGTTTTAGCATTGCTTCCGGTAATGGCACCAACTCAATTACCGCTAACTTTAGCTCTGCAACAGCAGGTAATTTGACCGTTACTCCTGTCAATTCCTGCGGAAACGGAACAGTATCTTCAAATTATGCTATAACCATTACAAGCTCTCTTCCGCCAGCAATGAATGCTGGAGAGGATATTTATATTTGTTCCGGAACAAGTATAGTGTCATTAGCAGCTACGGGTAGTGGAACCTGGGCACAAATAAGCGGGCCGAATAACCCCAATATTGTAAATGCCTCTTTGCCTACTACACAGATTGGGACAACGACCGGCCTCACTTCAGGTACTTATGTTTTTCGCTGGTCAACTACTAATGCATGCGGAGTTTCTTACGATGATGTGGTTATTATTAAACAATAAAAGCGCTAAATAGTTAAACAGAAATTAAAAAATAATTTACTCCTCAATTTTTTTAATAAACTCATTAAAACGTTGTTCAATTTCGCCGGTAAAATTTTCTTTTGTCAGTCTTGTACTCATAATTGCCTGTTGGTCCAGTTTTTTATCATCCGGAAGAATCAGAGTGATGGGAAAAGCTTCGCAATGTATGTACTTATCTCCCATTATTTCCTGTACTTTTTTAAATACAATACCGTGTCCGAATTTTTTCTCTCTCATCTCGAAACTGCTTCCACAGCAAGAAGCAAATACGAATGATTTGATTTCTGTTTTGTTTGCTATGATAAAATTCTTTAATGGCACAATCAGTTTTCCCATCCAGACAGGCCCGAATAAAATAACCCTATCATATTCTGAGAGGTTCTTTTTAAATTTCTTATTCCCCATATTAACTCCCATAATCAAAAGCAGGTGTGCATTTAATCGGGGCTTTATTTCTTCTATATCACAACCAAGTTTCTCCGCTGTTTTAAGTGCTAAAAACCTGTTGCTGCCTGTTTTTGAATAATAAGCAACTAATGTTTTTTTCATGGTAAATACTCTTTACAGAAATGGCCATTGTTTGATTCAACAATGGCCATAATACTGTATTATTTTTTATTTATTTTCTTTTTTTCTTAAACATGGCAGATTTACTTGATGAATAAGGAACAGAGAAATTAATGCTGACTGAATTTCCTAGAGATCCTGTTCCTGAAACAACTCCTTCTACCAATTGACCAGGTGTCGCATTGAATTTTGTGAATTTAATGGTTCCGCTTAATAATGTGTCAGGATTTGTTAATTGTTGTGTGCCATACTGAACTTTAAAATCAGCAGGGATATTGTATGTTTGATTAACTACCGGTGTGGTTTGTAGCCCGTTGCTCATGATAGTAAACATGCCAGATCCGTCTATATGGACATAAATATCCATATAAGTGGACATAAAATAGCCGGAAACATAATCGTTGGTACCTGTTGGATTTCCTGTAAGATTGAAGATATTAGTTCCGTTTACAATAAGTTTATTATTTCCGGGAATTGCAGGCATGGTAATGTCTGCATTTGTAGTATCAGTTGGGTAATTGATATATTTTGTAGCAGATTGGGTAGATGTTTTTGCCGTAAGAGTTACATATGAAGCAGAAGCATCAACCGGTAATGAAAACCGTCCAAGACTGTTAGTAAATGTAACCACCTTTTGTGATGATGTCGTGTACCATTCAGCGCTTACCAAAGCATTTGCAATAGGTGCGCCGCTGGCAGATTTAACAAGTCCTCTTAGCAAAACAGCGTTCGCAGGAGTAAATACAAAGTCAATTCTTTTGCTTTCGTTATTTTGCAAAGCCGGTGATATTGTCTGAGGATTAAATGCTATGGAACCAAAAACAGGAACCACAACGATATTGTTAAGATTATCCGGAACTTTTGCTTCGTATTTTCCATCCTGATCTGTTACAACAACTTGTCTTCCTACCCTCACTTTTACACCAGAAATGCCGAGGCTGTCGCCATTAACAACTTTTTTTACATAGCCCCATACGGTTGCTTTCCCTGTATGTGGTCTTTCGCAGCTCCAGTAAGAAAAATGTGCTACCTGACCCATATACTTATCTCCAGCCTTACTGGCATCGCCTTTTTCGCGTTTAACCCCCTGGGCTGTTGCATATTCCCATGTTTCTATGGTACTTGGAGCGTCTGCTACTAACGAAGGAGGTATTTGCATTTTAACAGTTGCTTTTACATTATTTACAGTATCAAGCTGAAGCTTATTTCCTGATTGGTCTTGCAACACCACATCTAAACCCATAAAAGGATTTAGCATTACATCACTATTATTCAAATCTTTACCATATAAATCGCCCCCAAAAACATACATTCCATAATTATCCCATGTGGGGTCAATGTAACAAGCTTTTACGGTTACATATCCGCTGTATGCAGAACCTGTTTCTGTAATAAAAGCATTAGCCGGAAAAACAACAACGCTGCCATTAGGTAATTCAACAGAATCCATTTGTGTGGAACTGAATGTTTTTTGTGCTGCGTAAGTAGAACTGGATTCGGAAATCATACCGATAGAAAGGTTAATCGGTTTTCCTGCCTGTGGAACTCCAGAGCGATACAGTGTGAAATAACCTGATTTTTCGAAAGAAACCATAAAGCGGCTGGTGCTGAAAGATGCTGTAGGAATATAGAATGTGCCAGTATAGTCGGTTGTAACACTTAATGAACCTGCTTTTACGGTTACGTCACTCATAGGGTTGCCGAACTCATCAACGATAGTTCCTGTTACAGGAATCGTAACAGTTGTTGAAGGGGTTGAAGGAGTGGGAGATTCGTCTCTGTCTTTTTTACAGGCATAAACCATGATTGTTGTCAATACAACAAATAAAGAAATTTTTAAAAAAGTTTTCATAGGCATGTAAATTATTTTTAGCAAAACTACACTAAATTAGCGTTTTAGCAAAATGAATTTCTCATAAGTTATTAACAATGTTGCCAGTGGGTTAAAACAAAGAAGGTAAAATTTCATTAACCGGCATATATTGAGAAACAAGATACTTTCTTCTTGAATTCATGTCCTGACAAAGGTACCTGGTTCTTCTCTTTTCCAGAACCTTTAATTGCAACGTTTTATTTG
>CAZDUU010000293.1:0-3802 GCA_964508675.1 uncultured Bacteroidales bacterium
ATATTGATGCCTTCGTCCGCCAGCGTCTTGAACATTTTAGCCGCCACGCCGGGAATGTTCTTCATTATCGGATAAGATTGAAACTGGAGTATTATTAAAAATGAGGCTGTCTTCCTCATAGTACTGAAAAACATGAGCTTTTGCTCCATGTATATAGTCAGTAGCCAGTTCATCGCAGTTTTTATTAATGATAGTATCAAGGCTATTGGTATCCGTATATTCTACAATGGAACACAACAGGTTTTTACCATATGCACCGGTCTTATACTTAAAATAATAACCTTTTACAAAATCGTTATTATATTTAACAAGTATTTGCCCTATTGACATTATTTCACCTGAAATAAAGCCATATCTTCCTGAAAGTTTCCCGTCCGGAGTTCCATCCGGAACAAATTCAACAGAATAAGCACCCTGAGTAGAAGAATGTCCAGTGTATGTTATCATATGAGGATATACAAAATGAATATCATTTATAGTCAGAAGCTGGGAACCAAATGGCACACCGTATTCATATTTAATATTGTTGTTATATAAATCCCGCACTTCACATAAAGTCCATTCTGCAATACAACCGTTATCTATATTTCGTAATACACAAGCTGGATTAAAGGAGGAATCATCATGATACTTCCCATAATAATACGTGGTTCCGTTCTTGTCAACCACTTCCCACCAATAATTGGAGGGATTGGTTCCATGACGTATAATGCGATGGAAAGCTCCTTCTACACGATATGCAAAAGAAACCTGTCCGGAAGTATCACGGTTTCTGTATGTATCCATGTGAATTAAAGGTAGTCTCTCTGTATCACCACTTACAATGGAAAGCTCTACTAATTGTTCACCATTGAGCAAATATTCCTCGGTTTCTTTGGTTGTGCTATACCTTGGTACTCCCCAGCGGGTATCAATAGAAATACTTGGGAATGGAATATCCCACCCGTTACCCGGGATACCGGTGTTTTTTTCACTGTTGTAATTTACTGAAAGATTAGGCTGCAACCCTTGTCTTCCTGCAGGTATATCAATAGGGTACGACATATTGGCTGTTCCCATATTGTTGGCTGTGGGAGGAGCCATCATATTAACATGAGCTACCGGGTCGGCATACTTCATATCTTTCATGGAAGTCGGCGTATAAGCCATCGTCTGTGGTAATTCGGGCGTTTTTAAAATACCATTGATAAAATCAGTAAAATGATTGGTTTTAGAGATAACCTGCTTGTTTTCTTTATCTATACTGACATATTCGAGCATTTCCCATTTTTTTGTCTTTTCGTTATAAAAGAAAGTACGAATATCATCCGGGCCATAGCCTTTAGGTATAAGCGTGCTGTCGTAAGACAAACGAAAATCAACCGATTTATCAAACAAGGTTCCATGAGGTAAACAACGAAATCCTTTATAATCGGCTGTAACGTTTACCATGCCGGCATCAAGCATAGGCATGTCTTCATTTCTCAAGCCCATAATGGTCAGGTTCTTTTTTTCTTTTACAGCGTTTTCTTCTGTAAATAACGAAATGCCGTTGAAGTTAAATTTATTGACGGAAAAAGGTTCAATGATTCCCCTGTAAACCGGAACAACCCATGACTCGTTGGATAAGAAATGATATTGTTTGTTTTCGCTGAAATTAACTTTTGCCGAACATACATAACCGTCGTTGAATACAGCTTTTAATTCTACCACAGGATTATCCTTATTTGTAAAAGAAACAATTTCATCGAAATGGTTATCAAAAACATAAACAGGTTTTTCATTGGCAAATAACGAATAAGACACCGTATCCTCTGTTTGTATATAGCCGTTCAGATAAAAATATTCACCGTAATGCGAAGCATCAGACGGCAGGTTAACAATAATCTGTCTGCCATTATTGATTTTTCCCGCAAAACGGATCCTTACGTTTTTAACTTTATAACGGTAGTGAGCTTGTTCCGGAATATGAAAACGGATGATGTTGTTTCCCTGCTTTAAATCAGATACATCAATTTTTTCTGCCTGGTGTGTCCATTCATTTCTCAACCGTATAATTTTGCCTCCCATCGAAACAAGGTCGTTGATGCTATGGCTGACGCAGGTAAAATCTTCAAATCCGAACAGATCGTACTCAAGATAAGCCTGACGTTGTTTGGGAAGTTCTTCTTTAATATTAAAGGTAACTTCGTTAGCCGTGCCTACTTCATTGTTTTCTCCTGCATTTTTACCGATAACCAGTATTTGTTCCTTGGTTGGCAGTATATAACTTTCTTTTTTACCCGAACCTGAATTGGAAAGTACAGGTGAGTTTAATCCCGTTGTTCCTGTTGGCGAAACATTATCAGCTTCTTGATTCAGGGTGTTTTCAACCGGAACTCCCGTAAATGTAGTTATATAATGTTTTTTTTTATCCTTTACTAAAGGGAGATTAAAATTAAGCGCTAAAAGTAAAATAGCTATCGAAATAAAAATAACACTGATTTTCATAATTCACACATACTTAATTATTGCACCACGAGTTTAATATGTTTTTTCTTTTCCTTTGTTTCTATGTTAAGGAAATATACTCCCTTGGAGTTTAGCTGGATTTTCTCGAGATAATCCTGCTTATTATATAATTGATTTTTATACACAACCCGGCCTGATTCATCCTGAACCATGACAGAAACATTTTCAGGTTCAGTCAGGGTTACCCGGACATTAACTAATCCGTTTGAAGGGTTTGGAAAAACATCAACAGACGAAATTCCTCCGTTTCCGGGGCTGTTTGCGCTTAAGCTCCTGTTTAAACAACTTTGCTGATCCTGCTGAACCTCGTTAACCTGGAAAGTAAAAGCATCGCTTCCAGAACTGTCTGTATCCCAGTGAATATTATGAAAATAAAAATTACCGGAACTGTCGGTACTGTCAGGGGTGAAAAAAAGGCAGCTATCGGCTGGAAAAAGAATGTTAGCCTTTCTGCTTATAATAAGTGTTATGCTTTTAAGCGTATCTCTTGCCAGATCGGGTGCATGAAGCATTACAACGGTAGGAATAGCGTTTGCCGTTTTGCCTGTTCTTCTCATTAACCATCTCCGTTCGCTCAGGTTAGTCAGGTAAGTTCTGTAAATGGTGGAATCTGTATAATGTGTAGAATCAGTACTTAACGTATCGGTAAAGAAATCCAGTAAATTTTTGCCGTTATCGCCCCACATGAGGAAATCTCCATCGTTAATTTCGTAGCTGTTTTCTTTATTCCAGTTATAAAAACGGTTATTGCAAGTTATTTTAAGAATGGCATCACCACCGTTTCCGCCTGATTGTTTTTGGTTTATTTGCAACTTTAGGTCTTTACCTATTCCGGCAATTTCATTATTAAACTCCTTATTCTTCTTTACATCCCAAATCACGGCATTATCTGAACGTATATAATTTATATCACTTAAGCTGATTCCATATTTTATGGCAAGATATGTCGATACCCTGGTTATATCTTTGTAAGAAAGACTGTTGTTGTAAAACAGCATTTCAGCTATAGCCCCTTTGAATGACGTTATAGAATCACCGCCACAAACAAATAAATGATTGTAGGAGGTATCAATCTTTTGGTCTGACCAGTAATGTTTTAAGAAATTTAGTTTAGGTGAACCTTCTGAACCGTGACTATAAGAATTTTTTCCATACAAATCCCTCACAAAAAGGGAGTTCATTTCAATAAAATTGCATGAATCGAGCCTTACCGACCAGATACTATAACCGCTTTGTGAAGTATCTGCTTTATATACGGCAAACATGCAAATGACATCTTTTTTCTTTGGACGATAGGGGATTGCAAAGGGAT
>CAZDUU010000294.1:0-3800 GCA_964508675.1 uncultured Bacteroidales bacterium
CATTTTAGTTTCCATAAAACTTGTTTTAAATTAGCTGTGTCAAATTTATGGACTATAATTTAAAAAATCAATATAAAAAATGATATTATATAACATATATTTTGATTTTTTTATATCAAATGAAAGATATAAATTACGTGTTTGAAAAAACTAATTCTAAATAAACTATTGTATGCAAAACAATTCGGATGCTAATGGGTTGAATTTTAACCGCCTGCTAAGGGAAAGCAAAGAACGTCTTAAGGAATTGAACTGTATAAATAAAACTACAGAAATAATAAAACAGGGATTTGGCATAGAAGAAACGTTACAAAAAATATCTTTACTGTTAGCCGAAGCATATCAATATCCTGAAGATGCCTTATCGTGTATAGAGTATGATGGCAAAAGATATACATCCGAAATGTTTTCGCAGACCCCTTGGGTTCAAAAGTCCGAATTTCAGACAGCTGAGGGTAAAAAGGGGGAGATTATCATTTGCTATACCAGAGAATTTCCGGTTGAGAGCGATGAAGGTCCTTTTTTAAAGGAAGAGCGGGACCTTATTAATAATATAGCAATGTTAGTTTCTAATTATATCAATAGTGTCAGAATTAAAGATATTCTGCATTATGAGGAACCTAAAATTGATTTGGCAAATATTCAGCAATCGGCTCAGCAATATTCGCGACAGCTATTGCAGAAGTTTATAAATAAAGATTATTACGAACGCGACATTTATCATGATCTGATGCCATTTAAAGTAAAGGAGATACTTCTTATAGCAAATTTATATGATGCTTTTAGCATTGAAAAAGAAGGTCGTTTTACTGAGCATATTCTGGGCGAATACTATAAATTAAATCTTACCTCATTGCCAAGGATAACAGGAGTGTCGAGTGAAGAAGAAGCTTTGTATCTGTTAAAAAACCGTCATTTTGATGTTGTGATTATTATGATGGGCTCAGAAAAGAAATTTCCATTTTCCTTATGCGAACGGGTAAAAAAGCATTATCCTTATATTTCGACATACCTATTATTAAATAATGATAATGATATTCAATACTTAAAAAAATATTCTTTCTATAAATCCAGCTTCGATAAAGTTTTTGTCTGGAACGGCGACTCGAAAATTTTCTTTGCCATGGTGAAACTGCTGGAGGATAAGATTAATATTGAAAACGACTCGAAACTAGGTGTAATTAATGCTATTTTATTGGTTGAGGATTCGCCAAGGTATTACAGCCGTTATCTTCCGGCTTTGTATAATGCAATCCTTGAGCAAACGCAGCGGTTGATAGAAGAAGTGAATACTGATGAGTTATATAAAGTGCTTAAACTGAGAGCCCGACCCAAAATATTGCATGCCTGCACATACGAGGAAGCCATTGCAATAATGAACCGTTACAAAGATATTATCATATGTGTAGTGACTGATATCCGTTTTCCAAGAGGCGGACGCGAAGATGCCCGGGCTGGTTTTGAATTGTTGAAAGAAATTCAGAATTATAATGCTTCTATTCCTGTCCTGATGCAGTCATCAGATTCTGAAAATATGAAAAAGGCTTATGAGAAAGGAACTATGTTTCTGAATAAAACGTCCGACAGCCTCATTCAGGATTTGAAAGATTTTATCAATTATCATCTGGGTTTTGGTAATTTTATATTTCGATCCAAAGAAGGTAAACAGCTTGCTATTGCGCGCAATCTGAAAGAATTTGAATTGCTTATCAGGCAAATTCCTGAAGAATCATTGACATACCATGCACTGAAAAACCACTTCTCATTGTGGATGATGGCTCGTGGAGAGATAGAAATTGCCAGAAATATAAAGCCTTATAGTGTTCAGGATTTTAAAAACTCGCAGGAGATAAGGGATTTTTTGCTCAAGATTATACAGAAGCACAAAATTGAAAAAGACAAGGGAAAAATTGTTTCATTTGATGCCGACGCATTAATCGAAGAAAGTAATATAGTCGCATTGTCTTCAGGAGCCTTGGGAGGAAAGGGAAGGGGATTGGCATTTGTCAATACGCTTATTTATAATTACAATTTTTCGGGAGTCATTCCGGGAATTACCATTCGAACGCCTTGCACCAGCATTATCGGAGCCGATGAATTTGATTACTTTATCCAGCGAAACAAGCTTCAGTCGGTTATTCATGATGAAACAGATTATTCCGCGCTAAAAGAAAAATTTATTAAAGGAGAACTTTCTTATGAATTGATGAAAAAGTTGAAGATTTTTGTGCAGAAAATTCATAAACCTTTGGCTGTACGTTCGTCAAGTTTGCTGGAAGATTCCTTGAGCCAACCATTCTCCGGTGTATTTGAAACTTATTTGCTTCCCAATAATAATGATGACGAAAATGAACGTTTACAACAATTAGCTGATGCTATAAAACTGGTATATGCTTCCGTTTTTGCTCCTCATGCCCGTTTGTATTTTGAGGCCATTAATTATAAGGTAGAGGAAGAGAAAATGGCAATTGTAATTCAGGAAGTCGTGGGTAATGAGTTTCAGGGATATTACTATCCTCACATCAGCGGCACAGCCCAGTCTCATAACTTTTATCCGGTTGGACACATGAAACCTGAGGAGGGTTTTGCTGTTCTGGCCCTTGGATTGGGACAATACGTGGTAGAAGGCGAGAAAACGTATCGTCTGTCGCCACATTATCCCAAAACGGAAATTGTAAGCCAGAACGATTTGATAAAGAATAGTCAGACTGAGTTTTATGCTATTGATTTAGAACAAAAAAATCCGAATCTGCTCGATGGTGAGAATGCAGCATTGAAACGCCTTGATTTATTTGAAGCTGAACAGCATGGAACATTAAAACATATTGCTTCAGTTTATAATGCAGAGAATGATACTATTGAAGCCGGTTTGTCCAAACAGGGACCGCGTGTAGTCAATTTTGCCAATATATTGAAGTATGAATATATTCCACTGGCAGAAACTATCGAAGTAGTTCTCAGTATTGTAAAAGAAGCGATGGGAACCCCTGTCGAAATTGAATTTGCCGTAGATCTGAACAAAAATGAGCAGGATGGACTTCCTACATTCTACCTGCTGCAAATCAAACCACTTTTGGGAAATGAGAAAGATTTTCATGTTGACTTTACTCAGTTTAATGAAGAAGATCTGATTCTGAAAACATCTAAAAGTATGGGAAACGGTAAGATTGAAAATATCTATGATATAGTTTATGCGGTTCCTGAGCTATTTGACCACATGAAGACCGAGCAAATGGCAAAGGAAATAGAAGAAATCAATACCAAAATGATGCGTCAGGGTAAAAAATATGTGCTTATTGGCCCCGGACGATGGGGAACACGTGATAAATTTATAGGTATTCCGGTTGTGTGGTCACAAATTTCGGCAGCGCAGGTGATAGTTGAATATGAACTACCTGATTTTCCGTTGGATGCTTCGTTGGGCTCACACTTTTTCCATAATGTCACAGCTATGAATGTTGGATATTTTTCTGTCAAACACATGAATGAGAACGATACCATTAAATGGGACTTCCTGAATAAAATGGAAATGGTGGAAGAAACGACATTTTTTAAACACGTACATTGCAATTCTTCTCTTTCAATTTATATGGACGGAAGTAAGCAAAATGCTGTAATAGTCAGAGAGGAAAAAGGTAAAAGTATAAAGTAAAAATAAATGAGATCGATTTGAAGATGTTTAGTCTATTTTTAGACTACTTTTGAAAAACCCAAAACGGTATCGCTGTGTTTGGAGAAATGAAAATTGATGGTTTCGCCTTCGTTAATGCTGTCATAAAAAAGTTTATCAACTTTATATG
>CAZDUU010000295.1:0-3787 GCA_964508675.1 uncultured Bacteroidales bacterium
CCAAGTTGCTTAAAGTTCCGTTTGAATTTCTTGAAATGTAAATTATTACAGAGATTTTCTGTCATTCAATAAATGTTCTGCCTGCGCCAAAGCAGATTCTGTGACTTCTTTTGCACTCATCATCTTTGCAATTTCATTTATTCTATGTTCTGAAAATAAATCTTTTACTTCAACCTGAGTTCCTTGCTTATCCTGATTTTTAACAACTAATTTATGATGCTTACCGCATGCAGCCACCTGAGGCAAATGAGTAATAGATATAACCTGCATTTCATTAGCTAAGTCTTCCATAATCATCCCCATTTGATAAGCTATTTCGCCACTAATACCGGTATCTATTTCGTCAAAGAAGATTGTTTCTGTTGTATTATTACCTGAAATTATTGCTTTAAGAGTCAGCATTAATCGTGATAATTCACCACCCGATGCAATTTTATCAATGGGCTGGGGAGAGATTTTAGTATTTGCAGAGAACAAAAATATCACCTGCGATTTGCCATTTTCATTAAAATCATCTGTATTCTGGAGATTTACTTCAAAAGAAGCATAGAATATTCCCAATCTCTGTAAGAAAGGGATAATTTTCTTAACCAACTCTTCGGAAGCATTTTGTCTTTTTTTGTGAAGCAGATTCGCAGAATTCTCAAGCGCCAGCTTTATTTTCTGAATTTCGTTTGTTAAGGTTTCAATTTGGTCATCCATACCGGAAAAATGCTGAAACTTTTCATTCAGATCCTGTCTTAGGCCAATTAATTCTTTATATTCAGATAGTCTGTGTTTCTGTAAAAGGTTATAGACATTACTGATTTCAGTTTGCAGATATTCCAGACGCGAAGGATTTGCTTGTACTTTTTGCTGTTCGGAATCAATTTCCTGAGCCAAATCTTTAAGTTCAAGATATAAGCTTTCAAATCTTTTTGACCATTCTTCAGCTTTCGAAAATTTGTTCTGAACGGCTTGCAAAATTTTCTGAGTATTTTTCAACTGGGTTAATGTTGCATTTTCCTGCTCATCTGTCAGAAAGACAATCTCTTTAAGATGTAAAAGAATTTCTTCTGCATGCTCAAGAGTGTTGCATTCATTTTCTATTTCTTTAAATTCTTCTTCCGTATATTTCAGCGCTTTTAGCTCGTTAAGCTGAAAAGACAAATAATCGATCTGCTGTTGCTGTTGTTTCTGAATTTCCAGCAATTTCTGAAGCTCAGTATTTTTCTGAAGGTAATTCTGGTAATTTTTTCTAAAAGTGCCGACATTATTCAATTGCTTTGCAATTGCGTCAAGCACATACAGTTGAAAATCGCGGTGAGTAAGAAGTAAGTTCTGGTGTTGGCTGTGAATATCAATAAGTAAAGGAATTATTTCTTTTAATGCCCCGATATTAACAACATTATCATTTATATAGCACCGGGTTGTTCCTGATGGCAAAATTTCTCGACGAATAATAATCTCTGATGTTTTTTCAAATTCGTTTGAAATAAAAAAATCATCCAGGTTATTTGAACCGATGTTGAACACTGCTTCTGCTACAGCTTTTTTTTCTTTATTCTTTAATATGGACAAATCAGATTTTGCTCCGCTTAAAAACATTAACGATCCGGCAATAATTGATTTACCGGCACCTGTCTCGCCGGTTATAACTGTAAAATGATTTTCAAAACTTATTGTTAAATCATCAATGATTGCAAAGTTATTCAAATATAAGCTTTGCAGCATAGGCTATTGCTTATTTTCAGTTAAAATTTTCTGGTATTTATTTGAATTCGTCGGATCAACTTCCTTCAACAAATTTACAACCCTGGCTTTTTCATCAGGAAATGATTCGGAAAAAACCTGAACAAATTCGTCAGATTTGGCATCAAATAAAATTTGCATCAACATCATAAAGGGACTGGGCTTATCACGGTAAACCTTTTGAACTAACTGAAGTGCATCAGCAATCTGTGCGCGTCCGTCAGCCTGTTTTTCTGACATCACATCTAATCCCAAACGATGATATTTATAGTTAAATTCTCTTACAGGCGCATATTTTGAATTCAGCAAATTTTCTATTAACCAGTAACGATTTTTTTGACTTTCGTACGATTTCCATCCTTTTTCCTGTGCATTTTGAGCATTTTGAACTATTTTTTCAGCTTTCTGAAAATACGGAGTTCCACCCATTAATGAATAAGAATCGTAGTCAAACCCTATAATTACATATGCATAATAAGCTAACAACGATACCAAATTTGATGTAAATGTATTTTCATTAAAGTCTAGTGATTGAAATTCCTGATAATTAAACTGAATGTCGTTGTCTTTTAAATTGAGCATTACAGAATTATAATTTGTATTGTATATGGGTCTTATGGACTGGATTTGCATGGTTCCTTTATATTGGTCTGCAGAAACCTGTTCAGTCAGATTAATTAGTATGGTACATTCTATTTTTTCGTCGTATGAATAAACATTATCTGTCCACTTACGATTATTCATAAACTCGTAAAGATCTTTCTGCATGCTCTCAAAAACGTGCTTGTTTGAAGTCTGAATCTGTTGCGAATAAATCTGAATATTACATTTTAGTTCCTGAGAAAAGGAGTTCAGTGAAACAGCAAAAAGTATTATGGTCAAAGTTAATTTATTCATGAATTTTCTTTTCAATATATTTTAAAATATCATTTGCTAAATCTGACTTTGATTTTAACGGGAGCAGAGTCTTTTTATTTTGTTTATCAATAAGTATAATTGAATTTTTATCATTACCCAGTGGATTATGCTTTTCAGAAATTGTATTGAGGGCAATTAAATCCAGATTCTTTTTTTCGATTTTTTGCTTTGCATTTTTTTCAGAATCATTTGTTTCCAAAGCGAAACCCATCATAAACTGGTTTTTCTTTTTCTTTTTTCCCAACGTTGCAGCAATGTCAGGATTTGGCTCTAAATCAACAACGATATTAGCATCCTTTCCTTTTATTTTCTGCTGTGATTTTATTGTTGGACGATAATCAGCCACTGCAGCAGAAAGAATGATAATATCAGATTTTGAAAAACTTTTCATACAAGCATCCAGCATTTCATTTGCCGAGATAACCTGTGTCAGTTTAATATTTGGATGTTGGATTTTTTCACTAACAGGACCACTTACCAGATTAACTTCAGCTCCTGATTCAGCAAAAGCGTGAGCAATGGCGTATCCCATTTTGCCTGATGATGCGTTCCCTATATAGCGTACAGGATCGATATATTCATACGTTGGACCGGCAGTTATCAGGACTTTTTTGCCTTTAAAAGTATCTTTTCTTTTAAAAAATAAAACGACCTGCTCTACAATTTTTTCAGGTTCTTCCATACGACCTTTTCCTGTAAGCCCACTGGCAAGTTCTCCTGATGGCGGCTCTACAAAGCAGACACCTCTTTTCTTTAACAATTCGATATTTGATTGTGTTGCAGTATGCATATACATATCCGTATCCATCGCCGGAGCAAGCATAACCGGGCATCGTACCGACAAATATGTGGTAAGTAATAAATTATCAGCAATACCATGAGCCATTTTAGCCATAGTATTGGCCGTAGCCGGAGCAACTAACATTAAATCAGCCCATAATCCAAGTTCTACATGACTATTCCATGCACCATCATCGTGATGAAAAAAATCGCATAAAACGGTATTTTTTGAAAGAGTTGCGAGGGTTACTGGAGTAATAAATTCTTTAGCTAAAGGAGTGACAACTATTTTAACGTTAGCTCCTTCTTTAATCAATAAACGGGTAAGCATAGCGGCTTTGTATGCAGCAATACTTCC
>CAZDUU010000296.1:0-3786 GCA_964508675.1 uncultured Bacteroidales bacterium
TTAATAAGTTCTTCCTGGATTAGATAAATAACTTCTAATCGTACCATAAAGGAATTGAAATAGAGAAACCCTTACTATTTCAGGGGTTTCAAGTCCATCTTCTAATCGTACCATAAAGGAATTGAAATATGCGTCGGTACTTGTCGGTGCTGTGCCTTCAACACTTCTAATCGTACCATAAAGGAATTGAAATTTGATTTTGAAGAGTTGCAAAATTGCAGTATAACACTTCTAATCGTACCATAAAGGAATTGAAATTACGGAATTGCTTCTTTATATTATCAACAAAAGCACTTCTAATCGTACCATAAAGGAAAATAAAAAAGGCGGTAAAAACCGCCTTTTAATATTAAAACTTTAATTATTTATTCGTTTGTAGTTGTTTCATCAACAATGTATAATTTCTTTTCACGGATACGTGCTTTTTTGCCTGTTAAACCGCGTAAGTAGAATAATCTTGCTCTGCGAACTTTACCACGTTTATTGATTTCAATACTTTCAATAAAGGGTGAATTCATCGGAAAAATACGTTCTACACCAACGCCATTTGACATTTTGCGAACTGTAAAGCTTGCTCCGGCACCCATTCCGCGTTTTTGCATTACAACACCTCTAAAGCTCTGAATACGTTCTTTATTCCCTTCTTTAATTTTATAATTAACTGTGATAGTATCGCCACTTCTGAAGGTTGGGAGTTCTTTTGCAGGCGAAAGTTCGTTTTCAACTAATTTAATCAGGTCCATGTCTTTAATAATTTAATTTAGGCTCAAAATCGGAGTGCAAATTTACAAAAAAAATCAATTGAAATAACTTTTTATCAAAAAAAATTACAAAGCTGACTTTAATTTGTTCAGAATGCCACTTGTGAGCTTTTCTTCGCAGTAATTTTTATCTATGGATAAGAATTTTATTTTTGACGAAGGAGCGTCGTACATGGCATCGCGCATCACAGCTTCGCAAATTGAACGTAATCCTCGCGCACCAAGTTTGTATTCAACAGCTTTGTCTACAATATACTCAAGGGCATCATCTGTAAATGCAAGTTCGATATCGTCGATGGCCAGGAGGTGAATATATTGTTTTACCAAGGCATTTTTAGGCTCTGTCAATATTTTTCTGAGAATATTTCTGTCTAGTGGCTGTAAGTATGTGAGTACAGGAAGTCGCCCGATAAGTTCGGGAATAAGTCCGTAAGCTTTCAAATCCTGTGGAGCAATGTATTGAAGCAGATCTTTACGATTTATTTTGTCGTTTTCTTTGCTGGCTTTAAAGCCGACCATACGTGTATTGAGTCGTTGACTGATTTTCTTTTCAATTCCATCAAAGGCACCCCCACATATAAAAAGAATATTTTGAGTATCGACTTCGACAAATTTCTGCTCGGGATGTTTTCTTCCTCCCTGTGGCGGAACATTTACTTTGGCTCCTTCGAGCAATTTTAACAGTCCCTGTTGTACTCCTTCGCCTGATACATCGCGCGTAATGCTGGGATTATCGCTTTTGCGTGCAATTTTGTCAATTTCGTCAATGAAAACGATTCCCATTTCGGTCTTTTTAACATCATAATCAGCAGCCTGAAGCAGGCGTGATAATATGCTTTCAACGTCTTCGCCCACATAACCGGCTTCGGTAAATACGGTTGCATCGACTATAGTAAAAGGTACATCGAGCATTTTGGCAATAGTGCGGGCAAGGAGGGTTTTCCCGGTTCCTGTTTCGCCAACCATAATGATATTTGATTTTTCAATTTCAATATCATCTTTCAGCTTGGAGAGCCTGAAAACTCTTTTGTAGTGGTTGTAAACAGCAACAGCTAATGTTTTTTTTGCTTCATCCTGACCAATAACATATTGGTTCAGAAATTCAAAAATCTGGCTGGGTTTAAGGAGTTTTTGCTTGGTATTGATGGTTTTCTTGGGAGCATTTTCTTTTTTTATCAGATCAAGTAATTCATGCCCGTGCTCAATACAATCGGTACATATATACCCGTCCACTCCCTGCAAAAGCATAGTTACCTCTTTTTCTGCTCTCCCGCAGAAATTACAATGTTTGGGTTTCATTAAGTATTACTTCTTATCTCTGGTAAGAACTTCGTCAATTAAACCGTATTCTTTTGCTTCATTAGCAATCATCCAGTAATCGCGTTCACTGTCAGCTGATATTTTTTCAAATGGCTGACCTGAATGATAAGCTAAGATTTCATACAGTTCTTTTCTGAGTTTTAATATTTCGCGTGCAGTGATTTCAATTTCAGTTGCCTGACCTTCTGCAGCACCCATCGGTTGGTGTATCATGACTCTGCTGTGCGTTAAAGCAGAACGTTTTCCTTTTGTTCCTGCTGTCAGCAATACTGCGCCCATAGAAGCTGCAATGCCTGTGCATATGGTAGCTACATCGGCATTAATGTATTGCATGGTATCATAGATGCCTAATCCTGCATACACGGAACCACCGGGGGTGTTGAAATATATTTGAATATCTTTTGATGGATCTGTGCTTTCGAGGAATAATAGCTGTGCCTGAATGATATTGGAAACATCATCGTCGATGGGAGTTCCCAAAAAAATGATTCTGTCCATCATAAGACGCGAAAAAACATCCATTGTTGCAATGTTCAGCTGACGTTCTTCGATGATGGTCGGACTTATATAGCTATTTGCTATGGAGGTATAGTGGTGCAACGTATTGCTGCTAATACCTTTATGTTTTGTTGCAAATTTTATGAATTCTTTCATGACAGATTATTTTTTTTCTTCTTTAACTTTTTTAATGAAATCTTCCAGTGTGATTTCTTGTTCGTCCAAAGTTACTAAAGATTTTACAATTTCAATAATCTTTTCATCTAATTTCATTTCAAAAATCCGGTCTGCTTCTTTTTCGTTTTTCAATACATTTGGTGCTAACTGGTTAGCATAGTCTTCCGGAATATTATATAATCCGTATTGGCGGAATTGGTTGATAACGATTTGTTTTGCACCGTCGAGCATATCAGCTTCAGAAACTTCAATTTTATGTTCTTTTTGCAAATGTGCATAAACAAGTTGTTCTTTAACTGCATCTAAGTATAGCGGGAATTCCTTTTCAACTACTTCGTCTGTTATTTCTTTATTGCCTGATTGTCGGAGTTGTTTTTTTAGAAATTCTTCGGGCAATTCAACGTGTACTTTTGACAGCAGTTTTTGTTTTACATCATGATGAAGTTTATAATTGCTTTCTACTTTACGCTGTTCTTCTATCTCGGCTGAAATTTTTTCGACAAACTGATTGTAAGAAGTAACGATATCTTTTCCATAAATTTTATCCCACAATTCCTGATTTAATTCGGCTTCTTTGAAATCGTTGATTTTATTGATTTCAACTGATAATTTTAAACTTTCGGGTAGTTCTTCTTCTTTTAATTTCAGTAAAAGGGCTAAATCTTTTTTGTTAGGCATTGCCTTTTCAGCATCAAAGGAAACAACATCACCGATTTTTTTGCCAATGAATGATTTTTTGATTTTTTCTGTTTTTAACATGGAAACCAAAATAGTTCCTTCTTCATTGTAAATATTTTCAGGGTTTTCTTTCGAAAAGATTTTACCATGAATGGTAGAGTTTTCATTGATTTCTTCTGTGTCAATATTTTCACCGTAAGTTCTTTTATAATAGTTGAGGTATTCATCAATACTGTTTTGATCTACAGCTATTTTATATTGGGCAACTTTATCTTTTTTGCTGAGTTTAATAGTAATCTCAGGCTTTAATCCATATTCAAATGTTACATTTAATATAGGGAATTCTTCTTGG
>CAZDUU010000297.1:0-3780 GCA_964508675.1 uncultured Bacteroidales bacterium
ATTTGTCTGACTTCGCAAAAAACAAAGCGGTACTTCTTTTTCGTTATGTCGGATAATGACATCCTCTTTTTGTGAGTATGCTTCGAACAATCCGAACGACATTTTTCCCTTGACCCACTTTTCTTCTGTCATTTGCTTCAACATAGATTGTGCATCTTCATAGAGCTTTTGGGCCTCTTTGCCATGAACAGGATCGTTGAGCAATTGCGGATAAAGTCCTTTAAAACCCCATTCCTTGAAAAAGAACGTGTAATCTATATTGGGCAGTAGCGGACTTAAATCGGTCTGTGTCAGATGCCATACCCCTAAGAAATCGGGAGTCTTGGGTATAAGCGAAATATTTAACGGGAATTTAAATTTTTGTGCTTCAGCAAAAGAAGTCAGGGGTTGATGTTTCTGAAGATATTCATGAGAAAGCTTTACATATTTCTCATTGATTTTTTTTGCAAATTCCTGTCTGGTTTTTGGATTGAGCAAATTTGACAATACATGCGCCACCTGCGATGCATCGCGGACATGTACAACGGGAGTATGATAAACCGAAGCAATTTTTAATGCTGTGTGGAGTTCGCTGGTGGTGGCTCCTCCAATAAGAAGCGGAATTTCAAATCCTCTGCGTTCCAGTTCCGAAGCGACAAAAATCATTTCTTCCAGCGATGGTGTAATCAGCCCGCTCAGGCCAATGGCATCTGCTTTTTCTCTGACAGCGGTTTCAATGATTTGTTCAACCGGTGTCATAACTCCCAAATCAATAACTTCGTAATTGTTGCACGAAAGTACCACGCTGACAATGTTTTTACCTATATCGTGTACATCACCTTTGACCGTTGCCAAAACAATTTTTCCGGCGAAATGCTGCTTCCCTTTGGTCTCTTCAATCCACGGTTGAAGCAATGAAACTGCCTGTTTCATGACACGTGCTGATTTTACAACCTGGGGTAAAAACATTTTCCCTTCGCCAAACATATCGCCGACCTTTTTCATTCCGTTCATCAGCGGGCCTTCGATTACACTGAGCCCGTCCTTAAATTCTTTTTTGCATTCGCTGATATCTTCATTCAGAAAATCACCAATCCCTTTTATAAGTGAGAAACCAAGGCGTTCTTCAATTGGGAAGCTTCTCCATTCGGCTTGTTTTTTCTGTTGCTCTTCCGAATTATCGTGCAATTGCTCGGCATAAGCAATCAGTCGTTTGGCGGCATCTTTCCTGCGATTCAAAATGACATCTTCAACGAGTTTCCGAAAATCTTGCGGAATGTCTTCATATACGGGAAGTTTTCCCGCATTGACAATGCCCATGTCCAGTCCTGCCTGAATGGCGTGATAAAGAAAAACCGAATGCATCGCCTCGCGAATGGTGTCATTTCCGCGAAATGAAAATGATAAATTACTGATTCCGCCGGATGTCTTGGCATAGGGAAGATTTTCTTTTATCCATTTCACGGCTTTGATGAATTCAACGGCGTAGTTGTTGTGTTCGTCCATGCCGGTAGCTATGCTGAGAATATTGACGTCAAAAATGATGTCCTGCGGCTGGATTCCTATTCCTGTAAGAATCTTATAAGCCCGCTGACAGATTTCTGTTTTTCGTTTGTAATCAGTTGCTTGTCCCTGTTCGTCAAATGCCATGACAACCATTGCTGCACCATACTGACGAATGGTTTGAGCTGCATGAATAAAAGCTTTTTCACCTTCTTTTAGGCTGATGGAATTTACAATGGCCTTTCCCTGTATGCATTGAAGTCCGGCTTCGATGACTTCCAGTTTGGAAGAGTCAATCATAACGGGAACTTTGGCAATATCAGGATCAGCCGTGAGATATCGCAGAAAGGTTTGCATTTCTGCTTTCGCGTCCAGGAGCGAATCGTCCATGCTGATGTCTAAAACCTGTGCTCCGTTTTCAACCTGGTCGCGGGCAATAGACAATGCTTCTTCGTATTTCTTTTCGCGGATAAGCCGTGCAAACTTTTTTGATCCGGCAACATTAGTCCTTTCACCGATATTGATGAAATTATTTTCTTTCTTTATTTCCAGCACTTCCAAGCCTGAAAGTCGGGTTGTGTGGTCGCTTTTGTTTAAAATTCTTGGTTTGATGTCTTTTACAGCCAAAGCTATTTCCCTGATGTGTTCGGGTGTAGTCCCGCAGCAACCGCCTACAATATTGACCAACCCCTGTTCAGCCCACTGTTTTATAAGTGAACCGGTACGTTTAGGATCTTCATGGTAATGACCCATTTCATCGGGTAATCCGGCATTGGGATAAACGCTTACAGCTATAGTTGCGTTTTTGCTCAATCGTTGCACGAAAGGTTTCAATTGATCTGCGCCATATGAACAGTTCAATCCGATGCTTAGCAATGGGGCGTGGGTGAGTGAAGTAATGAATGCTTCCAAAGTTTGTCCTGACAATATCCTTCCGGATGCATCTGCGATGGTTCCTGATATCATCAATGGAATACGGATATTTTTTTCTTGCATTACTTCTTCTGCCGCAGCAAGAGCAGCTTTTGCATTAAGCGTGTCGAAAATAGTTTCAATCAGTAATGCATCCACACCTCCGTCAATCAGGCCTTCAATCTGACTTTTATAAGCATTGAAAAGTAAAGACCAGTCAGTGGAACGTTCTCCGGGTTTATTTATATCAGTTGGCAGTGAAGCAGTTTTACTGGTCGGGCCGATAGAACCTGCAATAAATTTTTCGGTTTTATGTTCCTTCTGAAATATTTTAATCGCCTGACGAGCTATTTTAGCCGCTTCAAAGTTTAGCTGATAGCTGTATTCTTCGAGTTTGTATTCTGCCAGCGAAATGGTATTGCTGTTAAAGGTATTGGTTTCGATAATATCAGCACCCGCCTGCAAATACCTGAGATGAATTTCTGAAATGATTTCAGGATGGGTGATATTGAGAATGTCGTTGCATCCCTTTAAATTGATGGGGTGATGAGTAAAATCCCGACCTCTGAAATCTTCTTCAGTCAGATTGTATTGCTGAATCATGGTTCCCATTGCACCGTCCAGAACGAGAATACGGTTTTTTATGGCATTTCCAATTTTTTCCATCTTTTACAAATTAAATTTGATACTGTCCGGTGTATGCAATAAAAACATCTAATTTAGGGAGAATATTCTGAATTTTCAATAACTCCGACAAACGAATGTATCCTATTACATAATTAGCCTCTTTGGAAGAATATTTTTCGCTGATAGAGTCAAATTCAAAGTGACTGAAATCAATAAGCTCTTTATACCTCAGATAAATCTCAATTTTAACATCGGTTGTGTATTGGAGTGGTGAAAAATATTTGATTTTCTTATATTCATAACGGTAATCATGAGCTCTTGCCGTTATATCTGAAAGAACAGCAGAACCGGTCGGGTGAGAACCGGCTCCTTTTCCGAACATAAACTGCTTGTCGTAGCATTCACCTTCGATTACAACACCATTATATTCATTTTCCACGCTGTAAATATATTCATTCGAAGATACCAGTTTGGGGATGACAAACAGTGTGAAACTTTTATCGTTCAATTTATGGACTTGCCCTACCAGTTTGATTTTCTTTCTTTTTTCCAGAGCATAAGAAATATCGGCAGTTGAGATTTTTGAAATGCCAAAATGAAAGATTTTATCAGGATGAACATATGCTCCGATAGAGTGAATAGCCAGTATTACCAGTTTATACAATGCATCGAACCCTTCGACATCAAAAACTGGATTGCTTTCAGCAAAACCCAATTCCTGTGCTTTCTTTAATGCTTCGTCATAAGCCAGTTTTTCGG
>CAZDUU010000298.1:0-3757 GCA_964508675.1 uncultured Bacteroidales bacterium
TTAGGTGTATTTGGTTCATTTCCATCATTTATCTCCTGAGGAGTGTCTCCAATCAGGAAGAATGGTATGCCCATTTCAATAGCATAGAAAAGTGAACTTCCAATTTCATTGGAGGCCGAATACTGATGATTTGATAATAATTTATAAAAATTTTCAACAAAACTACCAGTAGCTGATTCTTCTGCTGTTACCACTAGAAAACCATGATTTTCGAATTCCTGCCTCTTTTGGGAATGATATTCATAGGGATGTAAACAAATCGTAATAGGATGAAATTTAGAATCGAGTTGCTCTAAGTCGTTACATAATTTACTGACATCATATACTACCTCAAGATTTTTACATGAATGTGCTGGAAAAACAATTGTGCCTTTTGCATTTTTGTTTTTTCTAATATCATTCATTTGTCTGTAGAGAACAAAGGGGGCACCGATAATTTCAACCCGAACCTTACTGTGCTTTTTCCAGGCCTCCGCTCTCCTTCTGCTAAAAACAAGCATCAATTTCTTTTTTGTCTTGAGGTCAGTTGGCAGTGGTTCTGATAATTTAGTCCAACCATGCTCCATATGACAGGGTAATGATAAAAGTTGTGGAAACCCGCAGTAATCCTTTATTATTCTATCAAATCCGTATTCCTTCATTTTTTGGGAATCATATGATTTATATACGTTAGAAGATAAGCACGATCTCTCTTTTCTGTTGAAGCCAGAAAACCAGCACTCAACAAAACTGTTGTTAAAACTATCGCCACTGAAATTAGTACAGGCCAGGTTGAAATTGCATTAATTGGTTTAAACAGGAAGAGAAGTAATAGACCAATTAATAAACTGGCATATTGTCCTTTAACTATCACACGAGATAAGTACTCTTTAGCACTGATTTTAAAATCAGGGAAAACGAAGAAATATTGAAAAGGGATACCAACGAGTTCTGCAATAGCTGTTGCTAACAGAACACCGGGAACTCCAATTTTTTGAACAAGAAAAATGCTTAAACCAAGGTTTAATAAGGCGTAGAAAGATGCAAGAATGGCAAATTTTTTTGCCCGGCCAGTTCCAAAATACACTTCGCCAAGTAATCCATTAGATTGCTGAATCAGAATGCATGCACATAAAACCTGTGAAATCCAAACCTCCTGTAAATAATCATTACCCATCCATAATCTGATAAACGGTGCAGATAAATAGAAGCCTGCAACAGCCAATGCCGAAAGGAAAGCATTATCATATCGGGCAGCTCTAAAAATCAATGGTTGAATTGCTTCGTTTCCACCAGTAGAGTACTTTTCACTGGCATAGGGCATAACGGCTGATCTAAAGTAATAGGTAAACAACTTAATCATTTCGAATGGTTTAACCAAAACGAAATAAACAGTTATAGCTGACATGGGGAGATAGAGACCGATTAATATTCTATCGGTCTGATAAACAATGAGATCACATATCTGAAGAATCAGTAACCATATGCTTAAACCGAATAAAAGTTTAAAAGTGAGTTTGTGAACAAAAGCGAAACGCAGTTTGAAACCTGGAATCAGTTTACCAACCAAGAAAAACTGAATAATCCAGGTTATCAAATAGCCAAGGTTTTGAGAGATGAAAATATACTCAACGGAGAATTTAAAATAGGCTAAAGCAATTGATAAAGTTGTACTAAAAACAGAAGATCCGAATTGGATTTTATTTACAAGAGGAAATTTTTGTAAGCCTATTAAAGTGTTTTGGAATGTTTGTGCAGGCCACGATAGTATAGCGAATCCCGAAGCAATGTACAAAACATTTATGGAACTGTTATAGTTCTCCGGAGTAATATTAAACACATTTACAAATCCGGTTTTTATAAAAATAACTACAGCAAGAAAAACCGCCAATCCAACGACAAGAAAAAAGTAGAATGTGGTATTTATTATCCTATTCAACTGAAGGTTATCATTTTTAGCCTTAAATTCAGATATGTATTTTGTAATAGCCCCTGGGATACCAAAACCCAGGAAGGAAAAATAACCCATAATTGCCCCGGCTAGGATCACAACACCAAACTGTTCTTTACCGACAGAATTCACAATTATGGGTACGGAAAATATTTTTATTCCTGCAAGAAAGAGTTTAAAGACAATATTTGAAACAGTGTTGTGAATTAGTTTTTGGACCATATGACTATTTATTAATCCCTTTGTTTAAAGGCAATTTATAGTCGAGATAGTCCATTTGATTGACCCATTGCGCCACGCTTGTTTCGTTCAGAGATTCCCTGTGAAAAGAATAGCCGGCTTGATATTTAACTAAGCATGCGTTATTTATCATTTTGAAGAGAGAATAATTTTTGTAATCGAATATTTGTGCGAATAAATGAGTAATCCGATTTTTAATTTTGTTGAATGTGATTCTGGGTATTCTTCTCTTTTTTCGATGTTCAATACCCGCTTTGAAATGAGAGAATGAATCGCTGACTCCTTGATAAAAGGCTCGCTTTTCAAAGTATTCAAGTGTCATTCTTTTTTCAGGAACAAGGTGATAAAGCAAAGCAGTCGGCAAATAAGTAGCTTTATAGTTCAAAGTATTTGCTTTTCCCGTAAGACCTAATTCCCCATCACCCTGATATTTCTGAAGTTCATTCGAAATGCAATCGGGATGGAAGCCTCTTAATTTGTAAAAAACATCTTTTCTAATGCCGAAATTCAACCCCCAAACGCTGGTTGGTTGAATGGATTTTGGAGCATGTCCCATATCAACCAGGCTTAAGTAACCTAATTTTTTATTTGAGCCATTCGTGTTCCAAAAGTATTTGAGCCATCCGGGTGGATAGCTTTCGTATAAAGGCAAGCATGGTCCTGTTATAAAGCTTATGTCGGGTTTATTGACGAAACATATGTATATTGACTCCAACCATTTGGGACTTAGTTCAACATCATCATCAATAAATACTAAATATTTGCCTTTAGACTCTGCTGCACCTCGGTGTCTTCCAGTAAGCAGGCCTGGTTCAGGGTCGTAAATATATCGAATTGAAAAATCAGGGTTACTGCTAATGAATAATTCCACAACAGCAGAAGTTATATCTTTAGATCCGTTATCAATTATTATAATTTCAAAAATTTGAGGGGTTAATGATTGAATTGACAGTGTATTCAGGCATCTCAGGAGGTGCTGAGAACGATTTAAGGTTGGTATGATAACAGAAATTTCAGGCATTTTCATTTAGAATTTTTTGAAGGGTGTTAGCTGATCTTTCAATCTCTGAATCTTTAATTCCCAAACCGCTCGGCAAATAAAAACCACGATCGGTTAAATACTCTGCGACAGGGTAAGATTCGTTTTGAAAAAGTCCCATTTTCTTAAATACAGGTTGCAGGTGCATGGGAAAAAAGAATGGTCGCGTACCAATTCCCCTTCTACCAAGTTCATTCATCATCCATTGTGCATTATTAGGGAAGGATGAATTTAATACGATACCAAAAACCCAATAAATGTTTTCTGAATAGTCTGTTTTTTCTAAATTAGTTTGAATCTTATCTTCATTCTTAAGGATATTATTATATTTTTTTCCTGTCTCTCTTTTTAACCGTATGTGCTTTTCTATATTTTCCAATTGAGCAAGACCTAAAGCGGCCTGCATATTTGTCATACGATAATTCCAGCCTAACTCATAATGAACAAAACGAGGGCCTTTAGCCTCAAAGGCAAGATTCCTGAGTTTTCTACATCTAACTTCAAGTTCTGGGTCATCTACTAAAACCATTCCTCCTTCACCAGTTGTG
>CAZDUU010000299.1:0-3748 GCA_964508675.1 uncultured Bacteroidales bacterium
AAGAAGTAATCGGAAGGTTGAAAAAATTTAATCTGAGTTTATTATTTTTATATTCATAAAGACCTTTGGTACAACCAATATAAACAACTCCCTGGTTATCTTCGTTTATGGTCCAGATGTAATTGATAGCTTGCCCGGCACTATCGGTTATTTGTTTTAGCTCATTGTTCTCGTATAGGAATAAACCTTTAATTTGCGAGCCAATCCATACTCTTTGTTTGGAATCTTTGTATATTGAAAATATTTTTGAATATCCAATTTGTTTACTAAAATCAGGTATTAAGACTTTTTCGTCTTTTATGACAGCTAAACCGGAGTCGGAGGCAAGCCATTGTTCATTATTTTTAACTTCAATACTGCACCAGATATTATTAGATTTTAGTCCTTCGTTGGTTGTATATGTTTTTGTTTTTGAAATACCCATTTTTACCAGACCGTTATCTGTTGAAATCCAGTAGTTCTTCCTGAAGTCTTGTGTCACATGATGAACCATATTACTTGGCAGTCCGTTCCCTTTTGAAATATTGGTAAATTCGTGACCGTTAAAAATATCTATTCCGCCGCCGATTGTACTTAACCATAACCGATTGTTGCGGTCCTGATAAATATTATAAACAGATGAATGGCTTAATCCATTTTCAACTCCAAAAAAACGATAATAACGATTTAAATTCTGGCTAATGCTGTATATAGAAGATAAACAGAAAATTAGTATGAAAAAATTTCGTAGCATGATGGTTAATTAATTGGAGTAAAAATAAGTAAATAAATGATAACTTATATGGGGCTTTAATTAATTTTTACTCCCAAAACCGTGATGTCATCAATTTGTGAATAATGATAACCATTGCCTTGCATCCATTGATTTATAGTGCTTTCTAAAAGCATTTTTGAGTCGGCCAAAGAAAGGTCCCTGTTTTCCCATAAAAGTTGCAGGAATCTTTTTTGAAGAAATTTTTTGCCTTCGTTTCCCCCAAACTGGTCTTTATATCCATCTGTGCTCATAAAGAACTTATCGCCCGGCTTAAGCTGGATCCGGTTGAGTGTATATTCATTCATTCGTTCATAAATGGCAACGGGCATCTTATCGCCTTTGATTTCTACAGGTCCTGTTACATTAGCAGGAATATATACCAAAGTGTTATTGGCACCTGAAAACTGCATTTCCAGGGTATCTGTGTTGATGGCAACCAGGCCGATATCCATTCCATCTTTTTGCTCGCCGGTAATTCCTTTTTGCTGAAGTGCATCAATGATTTCATTTCGCAATTCAGCCAGTGCCTGGTTGGTTTGCGTAATTTCTTTTTTTCTGACAATTTCGTGCAATAAGCTAATCCCCAACATGCTCATAAATGCTCCCGGAACTCCATGCCCTGTACAATCTGCAACAGCAATAATCAAATGGTTGTTAATATAATTACCCCAGTAAAAGTCGCCACTTACAATATCTTTGGGTTTGAATAAAAGCATGTAATCCAGCTTTTCATTTACTTCAGGTGTAAAGACCTTGTCCAGTTTTACCATTACAGCTTTCTGGATATATTTTGCATATACGATGCTCTCTGTTTGCTTCTGGTGTATTTCTTCGATCTGGTTTTTCTGTTGGGTAACAATATCGCGCTGGGTCTCAATTTCTTCTTTTTGTACCCTTATTTCTTCAAATGCTATACTTAACTGTACATTTTTATTTTCAATCTCGTTTTTTTGTTGTTTAAGGATAACGTGTGCTGATTTAAGCTTTATGTACATGCGGCTGATGGCAAAGAGTGAAATGGCAATAAGGACGAAGATTGCTATAAGAGAAAAAATAATGGTTTTTTGTCGTTTTTGTTGTTCTTCGCTTTTTTCAAGTTTTGCCTGCTTTAGCTCATTATCTTTATTCAACTTATCAATCATGAATTGTTTTTTCTCTGTTTCGTATTGGGTTTGAAGCTCGACCATAGCTTTTGTCTTTTCTTCACCATACATGGAATCCTTTACCGATTGATAAAGTTTGGCATAATCTAAAGCTGTTTTGTAATCTTTTTTATCTTCGTATATACTTTGCAATTCATTTGCAATATTTTCTAATTCAGCATACATGTTCATTTTTCGGGCATTCTCTTCAGCCTGCTTAGCGTATTGAAATGCCAGGTTTAAATTCAAATTTTTCTTCGATACTGAAGTGCTTTTCATATAAAGCTTTTGGTAAAGCCCGGCCAGGTTGATTTGAATAATTACTTTCCCTTTGATTTCTTTGGTGATATTTTTATATTCTAACGACTTTTTATACGCTTCAATGGCTGCTTCATAATTTTCGGTGTTAGCGTAGCAGATTCCAATGTTATTATAAAACCGGGCAAGCATCCTGGCTTCTTTAATTTTTTCAAAATAAGCAATACTTTTTTTCAGGTATTCAATACCTGTATTATAATCCTTTTTCTTGATAAAGACTCCACCAATGGATGCATTTAAGCTGTATATACCGATACTGTCGCTTATTTGCTTTTTTATATCCATTGATTTTTGATAAATATCAAGTGCTTTATCATATTCACTGGTTGACATATAGACATTGGCAAGGTTGAGGTATATTGCCGAAATTCCTTTTAGCGACGAGTTGTCATTTTGCTTTTTGTAAAGAATTTGTTTTTCTTTTATGGCCAGTGCTTTATAATAATATTTTATGGCATTTTCGTAATCTGAATTATACAAATAAATATTTGCCAGATTATTGTTTGCCATTAAAAGACCGGTACTACCTTCGCTGCTCATGGAATCAAGCTTAAAGATGACCCTGTAATTCAGGTCTGAAAGTTTAAAATTGTAAATTGCATTGTTCCAGTCGTTGGTAGAGTAATAATAATTACCTAAATCAGAATAGTATTCTCCATATAATTGGTAAATTTCCTTTCTGTGAGGGAAGAAGCGCTTTAAAACAGTTGCAATGTTATAACCTGTATTATAACAGAGTTTTGAATGTTCTATTTTTGTTAAGCGATTGTAAACAACTCCTTTGTACAGTAATGAGAATCCCAGTTTAAGAGCAGTCTGAAAAACAAGTTCATTGTTTTTTGATTTAGAAACTATTTTATGGGCAATATTGATGGATTGCTGATAATATTTTAATGATGAATCAGGATTGATGTTTTCGTAGTAATAAGCAATTTTATTATTGATGATATTGATTTTTTCAGTATCAGATTTTTCAGCTTTTAATACATTAAAGACAGAGTCTAAATAATTGTTCTGAGAAAAAACAAAGCTGTTGATGAATAAAAAAATCAACAAAAGAAAATAGCTAAACTTCATTACACGTTTAATTTGTGTGTAAAGATATAAAATTTAGCTATAAGTCAATGGAGAAAATAATTCTTTAGAAAAACAATGCTGCACTTCCCAGTATGGCAGCGTTTTTATTTAGAAGCCTGGATGGAAGTATCTCGGTTTTCCCTCTTAAAACCGGAAGCACATTCTGGTCTATTATTTCTTTAATTTTTGGAATGAGAATGGGGTGTGCATTGGCAATGCCACCGAAAAGGAATATGGCTTCCGGGTCTAAAATCAAAATCAGGTTTGAAAGTGATTTTCCCAGAACTTTTGCTGTACGGTTATAAGTTTCAACTGCTACCTCATCACCCTTTGTTGCCAATTGATAAATTTCTTTTGTAGTGATGGTGCCCTCCGGCAATTTACCAAAATGAGACTGGTAGTACTCTTCATATGTTTGCAGAATCCCCCTTGATGATACATAGGTTTCAAGACAACC
>CAZDUU010000300.1:0-3747 GCA_964508675.1 uncultured Bacteroidales bacterium
GCATTAAACTCAACCACAACCATTGAAAAATCGTGGATATTGTTGCTTGTAATCTTTTTAACATCTTTTACTGACTTCAACTGCTTTTCAATAGGCCGGGTAATCAGATTTTCAACATCCTCGGGTGAGGCGCCCGGATAAACTGTGTTTACCAGAATATTGGGAATTACAATTTCGGGAATCTGTTCCTTCGGAATTGAATTATAATTTATTATACCAAAGATGGATATAATGAAAACCAACACATATATACTGACTTTATTGTCAATAGACCAACTTGTAGGTTTAAACTCTTTTATTATTTCCTTAACCATAAAACTAAAGTTTTACAACGTCACCGTTACGTAAATTAAATATATTTGAAGTCAGCACTTTATCGCCGTTATTCAACCCGCCTAAAATTTCCACCGTGGCATTATAGGTCTTTCCGATTTTAACTTCCACTTTTTCGGCTTCAAATTGATTTCCTTTTGGTTTTGCAATCCATACATAATTTTTATTATTCTCCGTTAAAACAACATTTGCCGGTAAAGTGTATGCCTGAGGATTGGAATAGTTTATAATCCGCATCAGCACTACCATATTAGCCCTGAATTCGATATTTTTGTTTGAGATGTAGGTTTCTACCTTAAAGTTTCTGTTTGTAGGATTAATAAATTTGCTGGCAAAATTGAGTTTTCCTTTAAGAGTAATTTGCTCGTTCGGGAAATAGACATCAACATCATTTCCTTTTTTTATACTTGCTGCATAAGCATCTGAAACTTCGGCAACAACTTTTGCTCTAGCAAAATTCACAATTCTGAAGGCGATTAAACCGGGAGCCATATTTTGTCCCACTTTTATTGAAGACTCTTCGATAGTACCATCAATAGGTGATACAATATTGTACATATCCAATTGTTCCTTCATGGATTTCATTCTCATTTCCATGCTTTCTTTATTATTTTTAGCTGTCAGGTATTGCACTTCACTACCAATCTTTTGTTCCCACAAGCGTTTTTGCTTATCAAACAAATCAGAAAGAAATTCATACGTTGTCTGCATTTCTTTCAATGTTTGTTCAAGAGCACCTGCATCAAGTTGTGCCAAAAGCTGGCCTTTGTGAACAGACTCACCTTCTTTAACTAACACATTGCTTATCACACCAACTGTTTTTGATGTAACAATAATATTATCCTCGCCATCGATACTTCCCTGAACTTCAATATATGACTTAAAAGTATCGGGCACCATTTCCTTATATTGTGTAGGTAAAGCCGTTGTCAAAACGGTATCGCTGATATTCAGTTCTTTTTCGAGTGATTTTATTTCTTCACCCATTTTCTGATAATCTGCTTTTAATTTTTCGAGTTTTGCTTTTTTATCACTACTGCAAGCAAATACTACAAATAAAACTACTGGGATAACAAATATTTTTTTCATATTAATAACTATTATTCTTGATTTAACATACGTTCTAATTTAACTTTAGCTGAAAGCAATTCAAAAATTGAATTATAATAATTGGCCTGAGCAGTCAAATACTGACCTTGCTGGGTAGTCAACTCCATACTGGAAGCAACACCTTCTTTAAATTTTATCTGCCAACGATCGTATATTTTTGATGCTAAAGCATAACTTTCCTTATTCTGCAAATAACTTTCATAACTGTTTAAATAGGCATTCCTTGCATTGGAGTATTCCATTTTTAATCCTTCGGCTGCCTGCTCTTTTGTGTTTTTCATTTTTTCGAGCTCAAGCTTTGCTTCCTGTGCCTTCATCAAACGCTGTCCACTACTGAAGATGGGAATATCAATGGTCAATCCTACTACTTTTGTGGGATACCAAGGTTTGTTCGAATCAAAAATATCAAACTCGCTTCGCATTGCTGATTTCTGATAGGAGAAGAACCCAACAACGGATGGTAAAAAGCTGCTTTTTTCTCTCTGAAAATTAAGTCTGGTAAGTTTTTCCTGAGTTTCGAGGAGTTTATAGTTAATATTCTGTTCCAGATTAAACGTGTCGGCTAAAACACTTGCAAAGTTTATCTGACCTAATAAATTATCCAGATTATCGGTCAATTTAATGGGTTTATCCAAATCAACACCCATCTGGAATTTAAGCAACCGTTCGCTCACTTCGGCCTGACGCTTCATGCGTTGAAGAGTATTTTTAATGTTCATGGCTGTAACTTTGAGCTGTTCGGCATCTGTTTCGTCTGCCAAGCCTGCGTTAGCTATCTGTTCTATATCACCGGCCGATTTTTCTATGGTTTGATATGAAGAATCCAGAATACGGATACTCTCGTGGGCGACAAGAACCAGGTAATAGCTACTGGTTACATTGTCAACAGCTTCCTGATTTTTTTTGATATAACTTTGATCAGAAAGTTGATAATATATTTTTGAAGCCTGCAATCCGACAATATATGCTCCGTTAAAAATCAGCTGCGAAGCTTGTATTTTATAACTGGCATTATGCTGGGTTCCGAACTTGGCTGCAAAATATTGTGTTTCGCCCGAAGGCATTTGCGATGGAGATATCAATCCTTCCTGAAGTAAAACGCCATAAACAGCAGGACTTATAAAATCAGGAATTAAGGTTGTAGGAATATCCAACATATCATTATACGATATCTGTCCGCTAACCTGTGGCAATCCTGATGCTGTTGTTTCCCAAATTTTCTTTTTGGCAATTTTTAAATCAATCTGTGCATTCTTCACATTTTGATTATTGCTTAATGCCATTGATTGTGCCTGTTTTAAGTCGAGTACCAACGTGTCGTTTTGTGAAAAAACACTACCCGAGCCTAACATCAATAACAGCATCAACATCTTCATTTTACTCACTTTTCTCATTTTGTATGATTTGTCTTTAAATTACTGTTCGTTATTTTTATATTTAGTATAGTATTCTTCTATAAGTTCATATCCTTTTATCGTTGCAATTCCTCTGATAAATGTAATTACTATGTGTTCAAATATTTTGGTATGAGAATATTTTTCTGGAGAAAACAACGATTCATTATGAATATATTTAAATTGCTCAAGAACAAGTCTGGATGCAATTTCTGAGTTAATATCATTTCTAAACAACTGTTCTTTTTTGCCGGTTTCAATCAGTTCTACAATTTTATTTGTCATGGTTAAATAAAAATCGGCTGTTTTTTCGCATGACAGTTCAGGATAATATTTGTTAAGGTCGTATAAAAAATTGGGACTATATTGTTTAATGGTATTAATATGGAAAAACATGAAGGAAACAATTTTTTCGAGAATATTTTTACTGACTCCCAACTCTTTAATAGAGTTCTCTTTCATTTCATTCATATCGAGCTGAAGACATGCATTTATCAGGTCGTTTTTATTAGGAAACTGTTCGTACAATGTTCTTTTAGACATTCCAAGCTTTTCGGCAACCATATCCATTGTAACCGCTCTTATTCCCATTTTTTTATATAGAGCCAGCGTTTCTCTTAATATTGTTTCTGTTGAAGCCATTTTGAAAACTTTTAAAACGAAAATAGTTTCGCAAAACTACTAAAGAAAACTTTTTAAACGCAAATAGTTTTGTCAGTTTTAACATATATTAACAAATAATTTTTCAGCAAAAATAGACAGCACACAAAACCCTTTTTAACAAAAAATGACAAAGAGCCGAAAAAAGGTGACAACCGACTGAAATGCATTCAGCATACCCTTATTTTTTTTTGTGACTGAAACCTTTGATTTTATATGTAAGCCCTCGATAATCTCCATACTCTTTCTC
>CAZDUU010000301.1:0-3728 GCA_964508675.1 uncultured Bacteroidales bacterium
ACCAGTCTGCTGCATATGCAGAATAAAATCTTTGGGAGCAATAAAGTTTAAGTGCCTTGGGGGGTCTAAGTGCAGCCAATTCCCCTTAAATTTTTGTGCCTGCCGGGATGCGATATTAGGAAATGAGACCATAAAAATGCCCTGTAGCTTGAGCCAGGAGTGAACTTTTGGAATGATTTCGAGCGGGTTTTTCATATGTTCCAGCACATGAAACATGGTAATAGCATTCATAGACTCACGTTCAAAGTTGGCATGGTCAATTTCGCCGATGAATATTTTTAAATGTTTGTATGATGCGGCTCTATTGGCGCTATTTCCTGGTAATTCTATTCCGGAAAGATTTGTAAATCGAAGATTGTGAAGATAATTCAGAAAACGACCATTCCCACAGCCTATATCTAATACAGAAGCATGAATATTCTCATTCAGCAGCTTTTTAATACTTCTTGCTCTTCCACTACGGAAATGATCGAGTACTTTCTCTACCAGCGGGAAGGAGAATTTCTTATCACCTTCGCCATAGTAGCTTATGTCGTAAGCTTCGTTGAGTTGCGAATCTGTTGGAAAGGGATTCAGAAAATAAAAATTACAGCTATTACATTTGTAAAGATTCCATTTGTTGCCTTGTAAATCGATGGTGTCCCATTCAAAATGAGTTTGCTCCGAATGACAAAAAGGGCAGGGTTGACTCATTTAGGAGAAAATATTTTATAATGCGCAAGTCCCCATTTTTGAAACTTGTATTGAAGTGATGTTCTCAATACTCCCATTCCGTATTTAACGCTTCGTTTGAAGTTAATAGAGGAAGCATCGTCGAAGTATTTGGTAGGGCAGGAGATTTCGGCAATCTCATATCCGGCATAAAAAATCTGTGCCAGCATTTGGTTATCGAAAACGAAATCGTTAGAGTTGGCGTGGTAGTTTATTTTTTGCAAAACTTCCTTGGTGAAGGCCCTGTATCCTGTGTGATATTCTGACAATTTTTGTCCCATTATAAAATTTTGGAACAGGGTCAGAAAACGGTTAAAAATATATTTATATTTTGGCATTCCACCATTTAATGCTCCTTTACCTAAAATACGGGAACCTAAAATCACGGAGTACAAGCCATTTGCAAGTACCGAAGTCATGGCTGGGATCAACTTGGGAGTATATTGATAATCAGGATGAACCATGATGACAATATCGGCTTCTAATGCCAATGCTTTATCGTAACAAGATTTTTGATTTCCGCCGTAACCAAGGTTTGTTTGATGTTGAATGATATGTTTAATTCCAATTTCAGCAGCAACTTTTATGGTATTATCACTGCTGGCATCATCTACAATAATTACTTCATCTACAATGTCCATAGGAATCTCGGCATAAGTAGAACGCAATGTTTTCTCGGCATTATATGCCGGCATCACAACAACTACTTTTTTGTCAAGAAACATCAGTTGAGGATATTATTCAAATTGAACGGTCAGATTATCAAATAAAGCTGCTTCACGAGATTGTGACCATGCGTAAACAAGAATTTCGCAATTGGGGTTAAGATCTTTTGGTTTGTCAACTGTGAATGTAACTTTTCCCCATTTGGAAGCTTCAGTGATGGTTTTATCAAAATGTTCTCCTTGCCAGAAAAGATTATTTCCTTCATTTTTAATGTCAATAACCAATTGAACATTAGAGGGAGTTTGATATAAATATCCATCGCAGGAAACGGTTATTTTTTTGAAATCTTTGACTTTTATATTTGCAACTTTCATCTTGTATCCATAACTATATTCACTGGCTGAATCAACAAAGAAAGCAAAAGGATGGTTTTCCATTTTAACTTCTTTAAAGCTTCCATTATTTACCCATGGTAATAATTCTTCTGCGTTACCTACATAAGCATTTTTGTTGTTTGATGAATCATTTGAGCTGCATGAAACCATTGTTAATGCTACAAAAGCTAAAATAATAAGACTTAAACTTTTCATAGAAATTTTTTATATTTATTTGTTAGATTATTTTTCTGCAAAAGTAAACTAAATCTCTAAAAATTCAATCTGATTTAAAAATTTTTAAAATACAATGTTTTTTTATTTGATGTAAAAATATTAACTTTGCATTACATTCTTATAGTATGTCGGAAACATTTGATGTTCTTTATAAATCGTTGGAGGGCAGGTTTTTAAAGCTTCAGCAGTGGGCATTGGAATTAAAAAATGAAAATGTTCAACTGAAGAAACAGGTTGAGGATGAAAACGAGAGAATTGCTCAAATGCAACTACAACTAAAAGAATGTGAAGAAAAATATAAGTTGTTGAAAGAAGCCGGTGTTGTGAGTATGATTGAAAAAAAAGATGTGGACCAGACTCGGCAACGAATAAACAGCTTAGTGCGGGAAATAGATGAATGTATAGCTCTTATAACCCAAGAATAAATGAACGGAGAAAAATTTACCATACGTGTTAATCTTGCCGACAGGTATTATCCGCTCACTATTGCACGAAGCGAAGAGGAAGCTATCCGAAAAATGGCGAAGCAGATTAATTCAATCCTTTTACAATATAGCCAGCGTTATCCGGGTAAAGAAACTCAGGATTACATGGCAATGACACTGCTTCAATACGCTTTACAGACCCAGTCTTTGTCCGATAATATGAATATGGCTCCGGTAATGGAAAAACTGGAAAATCTGGATAAAGAAATGGAAGCATTCTTGGTTCAAGAGCAGGTTCTTTAACATAGAATTAGGCTATAGCCCGCATTGATTCTTAAACCGTTTTAAAAATCAACACCTTTAATTTAGGGGTTGAAACTCGATTAGCGTATGATAGGCCTCAACCTGCTCGTCAGGTGCTTTACGCCGGTGGACATCAAAAGCTTACGGTAGACCCCATTATGATAATTTGGGTTTTATAAAATGCTTTTTAGAATCTAATGCGGGTTTTTTATATATATTAACTAAAAATTATTTTTATGGTTTTAACGATTATTATCGGAGTTGTTGGATTTATTGTAGGGTCCGGATTGTCTTACACAATCTGGGATAAAGCTCTTGCCAAAAAACGCGAAAAGATTTTAAAAGATGCCCAAAGCGAAGCTGACGTTATTTTAAAGCAGAAAGAACTTTTAGCAAAAGAAAAATTCTTGCAATTAAAATCTGAACATGAAAAGTACACCAACGAAAAAAATTCAAAATTAGCTCAAATGGAAGCAAAGATTATCCAAAAAGATACTTTGCTCAATCAGAAAATCGAAGAAGCTCAGCGTAAGCGTAAAGAGATTGAAAATCAACAACAAATGCTTACTAATCAATCAGAATCTTTGAAAAAGAAGGAAGAGGAAGTAAGCAAACTTCATCGTCAGCACCTCGAAAAACTTGAAGTAATGAGCGGAATGACGGCTGAAGAAGCAAAACAACAATTGGTTGAGTCTATGAAAGCCGAAGCTAAAACGACTGCCATGGCTTATATCAATGAAATTATGGAAGAGGCCCGTCTGACTTCATCTAAAGAAGCTAAAAAAGTGGTCATTCAGACCATTCAGCGTATTGCACCCGAAGTTGCTATTGAAAACAGCGTAACGGTATTCCCGATTGAAAATGACGAAATGAAAGGTCGTATTATTGGACGTGAAGGCCGTAATATTCGTGCTTTAGAAGCGGCTACCGGTGTTGAAATTATTATTGATGATACTCCCGAAGCGATTGTTTTGTCTGCATTTGACCCAGTACGTCGTGAGGTAGCCCGTTT
>CAZDUU010000302.1:0-3723 GCA_964508675.1 uncultured Bacteroidales bacterium
ATGATAGATTTCAGTAAGTAATGATTTAGAAGTTTCACGTTGGGTTTCATTTCCCCCAAAATGAGTTGAATTTGGGTTTTTTATGCAAATAATCAGAGATGATTTAATTCTGTGGAATGAGCTTTAAGTCTTTCAGAATATCATAAACAATCCTGATTCGGGCAGGGGCAAAGTCATCGTTTTTGGGAATCGTATTTTGTACACAATTGGCAAAGTAATAAACATGATTCTGTGTTTCGAGATATCCAACATACCAGCCGATATCTGTATTCCCTTCTTGTCCCCAACCGGTTTTGGCACGAATTATATAGTTAAGGGTGTCGTCGGTAATCATGATTTTTTTTGTAATATCCATTGTCCTCTGAGAAAAGGGAAGTTGATTGTGATGCAGGCGTTTGATAAAATCAATTTGCTGATGTGGTGTGATACGGAGTTTACCTGTGAGCCAGAATTTGTCAATTCCGCCCGTTGTATCTGCATTTCCATAATTAGCTTTATCGAGCCAGAATTTCATCTTTTTACCTCCGACACGTCGTGCCAGTTCCTGATAGTACCAGACTGTGGAATTATGAAATGCCGATTTTAAATCCTGATCACTGTTCCATGCGGGAATTGGGCGAATAATACTGTCCCACGGAATGATGAAATTTTCATCTTTAGTAATGCCTGTTTCGAGTCCTATAAGAGAGTTGCAGATTTTAAAAGTGGAGGCGGGAATAAATTCCTGATGGGTTTGTGGTTCATTGTATATAATGTATTTGTCGTTGGACTCATCATACAATATAAATGAGCCGCTAACCTTGTATTTGTCGTAATATTTTTTAAAATTGTCTCTTATTTCTTGATTTTCAGTTTGTTTGCATGAGGCTGATATGAAAACATAGAAAATAAGTAAGTAAAATAATTTATTCATAGAAGAGCTTAAAAGGTAACAACTTTATCTGCCCATGTCACCATATTTACACAATCGACCATAGTTGAAAGCGGACAGGCTTCGGTTCCTTCAAGTTTTCTTGACTTCAGACAGGTTCCACATGCGAGTATATCACCACCGATTGCAATAAAATTTTTGAGCTGTTCATCAACATTATATTTTTCGTGTGTCAAACCTTCACATTCAACTGCTTCGCCCATGAGAAAAACTTTTACTTCGTTTCCCTGTTTTTTTGCAGTTACAGCAAAGCGGAAAGCATTCCATGCTTTTTCATATTCCTTGGTTTCTATAATAATCCCGATTTTCATAGCTTTTTTTATTTGGTGACAAAATGTTTTTGTTTTCCTATTAGTGCACTTATTTTCAGCATAATGGGATCAAAAGTAAAATATTGACAAAGTGCAGTCGTTTTATCGTTAAAGATTCCATACATAATATCCGGATCTATATTCATGGCATTTCCAGAATTATCAACGTAGGTTCTTAAATTGGGCATTTGATAAAGGTTAAGTTTGTAAGATTCGCCTTTAATGGATTTTACCGTAATTTGAGCTAATGGTATTGCCTTAAGCAAAGAATCGTATCTGGTTTTAGGCATACTGATTTCCCACATATCCACACTAGCCCTTAAAGCCGAAATTACATTTTCTTTTGCTAAAAGAGTATCAAAAACTGGTATTTCCTGACCTGAATTGTTTAACAGCTTGTATTCCCTGGGAGATTTTCTGATAATTGTAAATGAATTATCTGAACTGGAAGGATAATAAATGTTTAATGAATAAAAATTATTAATCTGAACAGGAAATACTCTTACATCCCTCCAATCAATTTCATTGACAAAATATCTGACAGATAAATATCCGTTAAAGCCTGGTTTGTGAGTTACAAATGGCACAGAAGAGTTTTCAAGAATCATATATGTTCCAAGATTGTCAGCAGTTGCCGGACCAACATAATACGTTTTTACTTTTTCATCATTTGCATAAATTTCAACTTTAACTGCACGTGTTGCAAGATACTTTGTAACTGTGGAAAAAGCTGATTTTGGAACAGGTGACTTAACCTGAACAGATGCAATACAATCCAGCAGTAGATTAATAGCATCTCTGCGTACTGTATATTTTTTATTCACCATCCATGTATTCCCATTTAATCGTTCCAGCAGAATGGTGTTATTATTTTTATCGGCCAGGAAAATTTTATTAACGGAGGCTGTATCTTCATAAGCAAAGTCGCGTAGTTCTTTTTTGATAGTTCCTTTTTGGTTGTTAAAAAACAAAAGAGCAGAGACAACAATTACTATCCCGAAGATAATATATAGTATAGTGTTCTTTTTTTTCATGCGTAATTATTTTTTTATTTTTTATATTAAGGTTACAGGAATAAGCCTTTTGATAAAATCTACCTCAGTCATCGACTTTAATGATAATTTCATTTTCGGTTGGTATGAACTTATTCTCATGGTTATTACATGTTACTTCATTTTTGAATATTTATGTTTTCTGAGCCAGGTTAAAGTTAACCCGAAAATCAATATCAGCAGGCTTGGTATAGCAACATTAGTAATTTGAATGGAGGTGCGGTTATCTTCAATTGCCTGGCGATCGAGCAGACGAAGCTGGACTACTTTTGAGTGTAAATCTGTGAAATTCTGACTATCCAGCATGTATGTAATAAGGTTCATCAAGAAGTCTTTATTCCCAAATGTTTCTCCGGTATATCTGTCGTAACCGAGAGGTAAATATTCGCGTTTTAGGCCCAGTTTGCGAATATTATTTCTGATAATATCACCATCGCCTATTACAGCTATTTGTGTTGGATAACTTTGTTCTTTAAAAGCAATTTCTTGGTGTTCGTACATCTCAGGGGCCAGCCTGTTTAAATAAATACTATTAAACCTGCCTTCAAGTAAAAGAGCAGTAGATATAAATGATTTGGTAAAGAATTCAGGATTGATTTTCTTTTTAATGAGCCCGAGATTTATTTCCAAAGGAACATTTAATGTCCTGGAAGATTCTGACGTTGTAAGGATAGTTGTCTTAGTTACAGTAGAATCATCGCAAACAGGGTCAACGCTTGAAACAAACTGACCTTTGACAAGGTTAACATTTCTTCCAACCGGGTGTTTTGTATTGGGCATGAGCAAAGGAAAATAAACCCAGGGCGAGGGGGAAAACTGGGGTTGATTGCCGGCAATAGCTGTATTTACAGGAATAATGGCACACTGAACATCTTGTATCAGGTTAGGGTTAACACGAGCACCGTATTTAAATAACTGGTCATTAATATTAAGATTTTTTGCAGTTGCCATAATATTGCTGGTATATGCCAGACTATCCATATCGGCTTTTACTGCATCAATCAGCCAAATGACTTTTCCACCATACATGATGAACTGGTCGATAATGTATTTATCAAATTCGCTGAAAGCCGAATCAGGATTGGCAATAATAATAAGGTCATATTTGTTGATGACAGCGGTTTTATTTGTGGTACTATCAATGGTGCGTTCTGATAAGCTGTAAATCTGGCTATCTAATCTTACTCGCTTCACATCGAAGTATTCCATCAGGGAATTTGTAATGTCCTGAACTTCATCAGGATCGCATTCTCCATGACCTTCAATAAAGGCAATGCGTTGTCCAAAATCATTTTTGAGTTTTCGGATACTGTTTATGAGCGAAAATTCAACATCTTCAACAGAAGCGTTCAGGTTTTCTTCCGGCGATTGGTTCATGCTGTTGTGAAGAAAATCGACAGCAATTTCATGTCCGCCGAATGAAATCAGT
>CAZDUU010000303.1:0-3709 GCA_964508675.1 uncultured Bacteroidales bacterium
ATTTAAAGTTTCTGCCAATGCTTTCTGCATGAATGCATAGACTTCTTTATCTTCGTAACCGAGATTATATGCATGCTCTGCATATGCAGCCATACCTTTTACTCCATATATAATAAGTTCACGTAATGAGCGTACATCTTCGTTTTCAGTAGCTAAAACACCCACATGAGGAGCTTTACGTTCAATTTCCTGTTCTGTAAAGGCATCCCAGGCAGCAGCTTCTGGCAAAGTACTTTCGTCAATTTTTACTCCTTTTGAAGTAAGCATGGTGCGTGCTTTACGCTTTAGAGACAAACCTTCGGTGATGGAAGCAACAATTGACTTCTTGTCGAAATTGGCATTAGTAATAGTCTTAAATAATGAAGTCATAATAAAGTGATCCATTTCAGGACTCTCAATATTATGTTTCTTCATTTCGGTAGTATAAACCGATAAACCTTTGCAGGTGTACATAAGTACATCCATCATTTGAGCTAAGTCTTCGCTTTTTCCGCAAACTCCGCCGATTGTACAACCAAAACCTTTGGCTGCTTCCTGACATTGAAAACAAAACATTCCCATAATTTTAATTTTTTAAGTTAAACATATTTTTAGTTAAAGTTAATCCATTTTTCTTCAAGAATCTCTCCTTGAACTCCGATTTTTATCATTTTTACCGGAATTTTTCGTTCGCTCTGCATAAGAGCAGACTGAACCAACCGAAGCAAACCTCCGCAGCAGGGGACTTCCATAATCATTACTGTGAGTGTATTAATCCGGGCTTCATCTATCATTCTGATAAGCTTATCCAAATAAACATCCTGGTTCGAATCGAGCTTTGGGCAAGCAACGGCAAGGCTTTTATTTTTCAAATATTTTGAATGAAAATTACCAAGTGCATAAGCAACACAATCTGCTGCCAAAACAACATCTGAATTTTGAAAATAAGGAGCAATAGGGCTGATTAAATGCATTTGTACCGGCCACTGGCGTAGTTCAGACGGTTGGTCGGTATCAGTTGTTGAAGTATTTTCAGTTTTATTAAATTGCATGGTTTTAGACCCTAAACATCCATGGCCGCCATGAAGGTTATGAAAATGTACCTCACGAATTACTTCTTCGGCATTAAATGACAGACTATTTTTATTTTCCATTAAATAACCTACGGCCTGTTTCAAAAAATCATGCATATCATGTTCTTTTAAATGCTTCATATGAGCTACTACCGTATTTTTTCCAAAACCAACCATATTCGACATTACTTTTGCTTCATCGTATGGCTCTGCTTCACGTTCAATAACTTCTATAGCACCTTCCGTACAAGTTCCGATACAGACACCCAGACCATCGCATAAAACATCACTGATTAAACGGGCTTTTCCGTCAATAATCTGAAGCGCACCTTCAGCACAACCCGAGACACACTCTCCGCAACCTGTACATTTTTTATCATCTATTTGAATTACTTTACGTTTCATATATAACTATTTAAGTATTTGAATACTCAAAAGTATAATTATTAAAATAACGAAACAATGACAAAAGTCATGTTTTGAAAATTAATTAATTATTCCTATTTAATAATTTAATAATGAGATTTTTAATTGATGAAATATTTTCCTGCTCACTCACTTTTTTGAGTAAGTTCAAAGATTCTTCGGTTAACTCTTGTAATTTTCTTTTTGTAATATCCTGAACACCAATAATATTATATAAATCTGTAACTTGTTTAACTTTTTCTTCTCTGTCGTTACTTTTATATAATAGGTATAATAAGTTCTTTTTTTGATTTTCGTTTGCAAGATTCAATGCAGAAATGAGCAAAAAGGTCTTTTTATTAGAAGCAATATCCCCGCCTATTTTTTTACCAAAAACTTTAGTATCTCCATAAACATCCAAATAATCATCCTGAAGCTGAAAAGCTAAGCCCATTTTTATACCGACCTCATAAAGCAACTCAGTATCTTCTTTTTTAGCTTCGGCAATCTGTGCGCCTATTTTCATTGCAGCAGCCAAAAGAACTGCTGTTTTCAGACGAATCATTTCCATATATTCGCTAACAGGGACATCTTCGCGGGTTTCGAAATTCATATCGTACTGTTGACCCTCACATACTTCCAATGCAGTTTGGGTAAAAGTCTTCAGAACTTCAGATTGAATATTTAAAGGCAAATCGTAAAAAAACTGAAATGATTTTATCATCATAGCATCACCGGAAAGTATTGCGGTATTCTCATTCCATTTTTTATGAACCGTAGCTTTATTCCTACGCATATCGGCTTTGTCCATTATATCGTCATGAAGCAGAGTAAAGTTATGGAATATTTCAAGCCCTACAGCCGGAATTAATGCATTGTCAACATCTTCTTTAAAAAGATTATATGACATCAGTACCAACAAAGGTCTTAACCGTTTTCCTCCTTCTTCCAATACATACGCAATAGGTTCATACAAACCTTCCGGTTTATCAGGATAGTTTATATCCTTAATGGCTTTTTCTATCTTAGCTTGCAGCTGGTCTGTCGGAATCATTTTCATCAGGGTATTTTAATTCAAATAAACCTTCGTTCATTATTTTTTTCAACCCGTCTTCAAGGCTTAGCAATGGTTTCTTTAACAGTGCTTCCATTTTGGTGATATCGGGTCTTCGTCCTCTCATATCTCCTTCTTTGAGTGGCGGGAGAAACACCAGCTTCGAAGAGGAACCGGTAAGACTTATAATATTTTTAGCCAATTCCAATATTGAGATTTCTTTATCTCCGCCCACATTAACAACTTCATTTACATACAAATGATTTAGAAATGCAAAAATACATGCATCCACATTATCGTCAACATAGCAAAACGTACGGGTTTGCATGCCATCACCATAAATAGTTATATCTTCGTTTTTTAAAGCACGGCTCATAAATTTAGAGATAACAAAATGCCGACTTTGCTTTGGGCCAAATGTATTAAAGAAACGAAATATTGTATAATCCAGTCCAAATTCACGTTGATAAGATTTAAAGTAAGCTTCGCCTACATTTTTCACAATGGCATAAGGCAAACGTGAATTTAAAGGAGTTGTATCTTCATGTTGAGGAAATTCAACCGGTTCACCATATATTTCTGAAGAAGAGCTGTAATAAACACGTTGAACACCGGTATTTTTACTAAGTTCTAAAATATTACGGAATCCGTCAATATCTTTTAAAACCTGTAATGGATTTTCTATAGTACGCTTCACACCGACAACAGCAGCATAATGAAAAACATAATCAAATTTCCAGGACATCATGATTTCAGAAATCTCACCACGGTTATTTACATCAGCACGTATAAAACGAAAGCGATCATGCTGTGCGGGAAGCTTTTTCGTATGACCTGTAAGAAGGTTATCCACTGCAACAACAAAGATGTCGTCAACTTCAAGAAGTTTTTCGCATAAACGGCTTCCGATAAATCCGGCACCACCGGTTACTAAAACTTTAATCATAGTTTATTGTTTTTCATTTTCTTCTTCGGCTAACTCTTCAGCAGTGGCTTCTTTTGGCTCATCGAACATTTCGAGAAGCGGTTTATCTAATGATTTCTTCGATAATGAATCAGAAAATGTATATATTAACATCGGGAGAAGCATAATATTGCAGAACAATGAAAAGACCAGGGTCAAAGTAACCAGTGTTCCCATTGCCTGTGTTCCGCCAAAATCAGAAAAAATAAAAATACTGATTCCAAGAACCAAAAC
>CAZDUU010000304.1:0-3693 GCA_964508675.1 uncultured Bacteroidales bacterium
TTCTGGATAACGATGTTTTTGTTGTATCAGAATTTTCCAGAAATATTAAAAAAAATTACCTTTGCAAAAAAAATTAGCTATGAAAAGATTAGTTTTAGTATTAATTCTCGCAGGTCTTATTACAACAGGATTTTCGCAACAAAAAATCAAATTAGGACATTTAAATTCTAATGATTTACTAGAAGCAATGCCTGAAAAAGCAAAAGCTCAAAAATCCTTACAAGATTATTCAAAGCAACTTGAAGATCAATTAACTACAATGCAAGATGAACTCGAAAAAAAATATAACGATTATCTGTCTAAAAAAGATTCTCTTAGTGACCTAATAAAAAAGAACAGAGAAGATGAGCTCATGTCTTTGCAGCAAAGAATTCAAACATTCCAGGGGAATGCTCAGCAAGAATTACAAAAGAAAGAACAGGACCTATTAAAACCAATTATAGACAAAGCAAAACAAGCTATTGAAGATGTTGCAAAAGAGAATGGATATACATATGTTTTTGACAGCGGAACAGGTACTTTACTCTACTTTCCAAAAGATTCAGATGACATTCTTCCTTTAGTAAAAAAGAAATTAGGAATAAACTAAAGAAGTGTTTTTCAAATATATCATTAAAATATCCGCTTAAAGCGGATATTTTTTTGTAAAAACATTTGGTAATTTCTTTTTTTTTGTATCTTTGCACTCACAAATTTTAAAGGTACCCTAGCTCAGTTGGTAGAGCAACGGACTGAAAATCCGTAGGTCGTTGGTTCAACTCCAACGGGTACCACAAAAGAGCAGCTTTTTTCAGGCTGCTCTTGCTTTTTCCTTTGCAGTGCAAGTTTTATAACAATAGCAGAATTGTATTAAATTTATAAAAACGGGTACAAAAAGGGTACAAATCATATGAACATCTCCAGAGTACAACTTCGTGATTACAACATTCGGAAATCAGGACTATATCCCGTTTATATAGTTGCTAAAATATAATTAAAAAGATATGATTAGAATATTTTTGACATTAATAAATAATGTATTATCTTTGCAACCTCATTTTAAACAATTTATATTATGCCAACTAAAATTAGATTAGCAAGACATGGAAAGAAAAAAAGTCCTTTCTACTACATCGTAGTATCGGACAGTAGGGCGCCACGTGATGGCAAGTTCATCGAAAAAATCGGCACCTATAATCCCATTACAAACCCTGCAACCATCGATTTGGATTTCAACAAAGCCTTAGATTGGATGCAAAAAGGAGCTGTTCCAACTGAAACATGCAAAGCAATTCTCAGCTATACCGGTGTTGTTTACATGAAACACTTAATGGGCGGAGTAAAAAAAGGAGCTTTTGATGAAGCAACTGCTAAAATGAAATTCGAAGAATGGAAAAAAGCAAAAGAAAACAAAATCAACGAAAAGAAAAATCGTATTGTAAAGAGCCATAACGAAGAAAGCAAAAAACGTTTAGAAGCAGAAGCTCAAATAAAGGAAAATCGCGAAAAAGCTATCGCTGAAAAGAAAGCTAAAGAATTAGAAAAAGCTAACGAAGCTGAAGTTGTAGAAAATCAAACGGAAGCTGAACCTGAAAATAATACTGAAAATGCATAATCTATGCTTTGCTTCGACAGCAAAAAAGTAGGTTATGTAAAAAAAACGCATGGAATAAAAGGTGAAATTATTGTAGAATTTGATTTCCCGCTTCCAGAAAGTTTTAAACTAACAGAATGGGTGTTCCTAAAATATGAAGGAACACTCATTCCTTTTATGGTAGAATGGTATCAGGTTTTAGACGACAACTCTATACTTCTAAAGTTTATTAATTTTGAAGATGTTGATTCAATTAAAATATTTATTTTTTCAGAATTGCATGTTGAAAGTAGTTTAAAGTGGTTATCTAAAATAAAAACTTCATTCTTAAACCTGACTGATTATAAAATATTTGATCCCGAACAAAATTATTTAGGTACAATTAAAGAAATTTTACCGATAAAAAATAATCCCGTTGTTGAGGTATGTAAAGGTGATGAATCAATATTAATTCCATTCCATGATAAATTCATAAAATCCATTGATCACAATAATAAATCTATCATTTTAAAACTGCCAAATAAGAATAATGGAAGACTCAATTAAGCAAGAAAAACAAATTTTAAGAAAAAAAATCAAAGAATTAAAGTCACAGTATAGTTTATCAGAATTTTTACAAAAATCTGAATCAATTTTTAATTCACTGGCTCAATTTGACGAAATAACGAAAGCAAACACCATATTGGTTTATTGGTCGCTTTCTGATGAAGTCAACACTCATCATTGGGTTGAATCTAACTATAAAAGAAAACAATTACTTCTACCTGTTGTCGCTGGAGATCATTTGTTAATAAAGCAGTTTGAAGGTGAAGCGAACATGATCCCTGTTCCCCCATTCGGAATAAAGGAACCTAAAGGCAATGAAATAACTGATTTATCAATTATTGACATTGTAATTGTACCGGGTATGGCATTTGACAATATGGGATACAGGATGGGACGCGGCAAAGGTTATTATGATCGCTTTTTACCTCAAATAGATGCTTTAAAAATTGGTATTTGCTTTGATTTTCAAATGGTAGAAAAAGTTCCTGTGGATCAGTTTGATATAAAAATGGACATCATAGTTACTGAAAGCAACATTTATCATTTCACTAATAAAAAAGCCCTTTAAAGGGCTTATATTTTACATAGGGAAAGCTATGCTTTCGCTACCACCTCCTTTAGAACACGCACGCACTACTGAAAGTTTTGATGTTTCACCTTTTTTTGCTGTAATTTTAACTTTTAACTTTCTTTCCCATACCCCGGGCTCAACTTCTTTCCATTCAGTACCACTTTCGATTTTAATACCTTCCTGGTTAAATTTAGTGTTTTTAATTTCAATATTGCAATTTTTGTGAATCAAAACCACTTTCACTTTCACAATAACTTCATCGCCATTTTTGTACTTTGATTTTTCTTTTCCGTCAATAGAAAGTGTAATTTCACATGCCAAAACTGAAAGTGCCGTGAACAAAATCAACAAAGAACTTAAAAGAATCTTTTTCATACTACTTAATTATTAATTTATAGGTAACATATTTAAAACCGGAGGCAACTTTAACAAAATAAATGCCAGGTTTTGCATTTTCAGCAGAAGGGTACCAAAAGAAAACGTGTTCACCACTTTCATATATTTTCGATAGATATTGATGAACAAGTTTCCCTTCCATATTATATATACTAACATTCAGTTTTTCATCATTGGGTAATGATACTTTAATCTGAGCCTCATTAGAAGCTGGATTAGGAAATATGGAAACGTCACCACCGCTTAGCATTTCGTTAATTCCCGAAGTTCCAAATGTCTGGATTTGAATACTTTTGTATACTAATTTACTTTGGCTGTTGTATGTAAAATTAACATTTGCCGGATTTTGTGTTTCTGCAACTCCTTTATTAAAAGTAAAGGAGGTCCAGGGTCCATCTGCAATAGAGCTTTGTGCAGAATTAGCTTCAGTAAATTCAATATAAACTTTGTATGTACCATCAGCCTGCAATGCTCCGTTTTTATCTTTTCCGTTCCAAGCCACGGTGTGAGTTGAGTGTGAAGTCATTGAAACACCTGTAATAGCATTATCTTGATGCAAAGGGAAATGCCAAGGAATGTATAACAAAAATAATCTTTGAAAATCTAT
>CAZDUU010000305.1:0-3693 GCA_964508675.1 uncultured Bacteroidales bacterium
TCCGCTACCGACACCTGCCCGTGCCGTGCCGAGTCATCCCCCGGGAAGGGAACCTTACCTTACAACCATTGAAGAAAAACCCGAAGAACACAATATTCCAAAACTTCTAGCTGAAGTCAAAGTTCCATTAGTTATCGGGATTAATAAAATAGACCTTGCCAAATCGCAATCAGAAGTGGAAGGAATCATGAAGCAATGGCAAAGTTTATTTCCAAACGCTTTAATAATACCCGTTTCAGCTTTACATCATTTCAATACTCAAAAGTTATTGGAAGCCCTAATAGAACTCACACCCGAACATGAACCCTATTTCGAAGGTGATGATCTCTCCGATAGAAATATGCGTTTTTTTGTAAGTGAACTCATAAGGGAAAAAATATTTTTACTTTTTCAGCAGGAAATTCCCTATTCATGCGAAGTTGTTATTGAATCATACATTGAAGAAGACACTCACATTAAAATTTATGCAACTATCTATGTTGCACGCGAAAGTCAGAAAGGAATTCTCATTGGCGAAAAGGGTAAAGCCATTAAACAACTGGGCATCGAAGCCAGAAACGAAATAGAAAATTTTCTGGACACACGCATTTATCTCGATTTGAGTGTAAAAGTGATGAAAAATTGGCGAAATGACCCCAAAACCTTAAAACGACTGGGATATATACAGAAATAATATGGCCGGAATTGTAGCAATTATTGGAAGACCTAATGTTGGAAAATCTACATTTTTCAACAGACTCACGGAAACACGTCAGGCAATCGTTCACGAAACACCCGGCGTTACACGCGACCGCCATTACGGAACATGTGAATGGGCAGGCAAAACATTTACTATAGTAGATACCGGCGGCTATATAGTTAATTCTGATGATGTTTTTGAACAGGAAATAAGAAAACAGGTCCATATTGCTCTTGATGAAGCCGATGTAGTTATGTTTCTGGTTGATGCAACCAACGATGTTACAGATTTGGACATGGCTGTAGCGCAGATTTTAAGAAAATCGAAGAAACAGGTTATTTTGGTTGCCAATAAAGTGGACACTTACGACAGAATATACGACACACATGTGTATTACAGTCTGGGGCTGGGCGATATCTATCCCATCTCAGCTATTACCGGCAGCGGAACAGGTGATTTACTCGACAAAGTCATTGAATTGCTTCCCGAAAAAGAAGATGAAATTCTGGAAGACCTCCCAAAGATAGCTATTATCGGACGTCCGAATGTCGGAAAATCTTCGCTTCTCAACGTTTTGATGGGTGAAGATCGTCATATAGTTACTCCTATAGCAGGGACAACGCGCGATTCAATTTTCACCAAATACAACAAATACGGCATGAGCTTCTATCTTATTGACACTGCCGGATTGAGAAAGAAACAAAAAGTTACGGATAATCTTGAGTTCTACTCTGTTATGCGAACTATAAGAACTATTGAGTATTCAGATGTTTGTGTATTGCTTGTTGATGCGCAGGAAGGATTACAGGCTCAGGATCTGAATATTTTCAGCCTGGTGGAGCGAAATCACAAAGGAGTTGTAGTTGTTGTAAACAAATGGGACCTTATTGAAAAAGATGATAAAACCCACCAGCAATATGAGGAATACATTGCAAAGAGAATAGCTCCATTTACTAATGTTCCCATACTTTTCGCATCAGTTTTGGAAAAGCAACGTATTCACAAAATCCTTGAAAAAGCTTTAGAGGTTTTTGAAAACAGAAAACGTAAAGTATCCACTCATCAACTTAATGATTTTGTTTTAGAACTTGTGGAAAAAACACCTCCTCCTGCTTACAAATGAAAAAACATAAAAATAAAATATGTAACACAATTACCAACTCCCTACCCTTCAATATCCTTATACTGCAATTTACCTCAATATATCCGAGAACCTTATAAACGTTTTATCGAAAACAACATCCGGGAAAAATTCAATTTTGAAGGCTGCCCCATGGAGATTTATTTCAGAAAAAAATAAAATCTACCATCATATTGTAATTTTCGACTTCAGCTACTTATTTGTTTTTTATTAGAAAATGATTTATTTTTGAACTTCGAAAGTACTCGTATGAAAATACATGCTCCATATTTATTGATAATTCCAACTATTATCATTCTGATTTTCTCTCAATGCCGCAAACCTGAAAAAGTTTCAGAAATTCCACAAATCAAATTTGTAGATGTTCCTGTAAAGGACACACTCGATGATTTGGGAAATCACGTACGTCGTGCTACATTAATTTTCACGTTAATAGATGGTAACGGTGATATTGGATTGCAGGATTACGACACGCTTTCACCATTTAATTCGGGGTCTAAGTATTATAATAATTTATATATTGATGTATATAAAAGGGTTCAAAACCAGCAAGTAGCCATCCCCTTAAAAAACCCTTCCTATTTTCGCACAAAATACATTGAACCCCAAGGAATTAATAAAGTTTTGCAATGCACGTTAAAAGTTGATCTTGATTTCATTCTGCCGATTGATTTTGATAGTTGCGAATTTGTCTTTTATATGTACGACAGAGCACTACACCAATCAAACATCGAAAGCAGCGGTTACAGAAAATTGACTCCTTAAAAATGCAAAACCAAAATTACCCTTACTCAAACATTCCATTTATCAGATTTTTCATTCCATTTGCTCTTGGAATAATCATTTTCAGATTATTTCCCTGCTCTCAGTTAAGAAATCTTTTACCTATCGTATTATTTAGCTCATTTACATTGCTATTTATCATTCACTTTTTAATTCCAAGAGTTTTTAATATTAAAACTATTTTCATCTGGGGAATAGTTCTAAACCTATTTCTTTTTATAGGAGGATATACACTTGCTGACTATCGTTTTCCAACGTACCAACACCGAAATTCAAATATCAAAAATGGACTTGCTTTGGGAAAAATATCCGGAACTTTTTCTATATTCAAAATGCACCAAGTAAAAGCCTGATCACGATCAAAGATCATAAGGAAGCGATGTCAATTCCCCGAAGAAATATTTCTTTGGCTTTTTGTTCTGATTGCGGCTTTATTTTTAACAGCATTTTTGACACCAGTCTCGATCATTACACGCACGGATACGAAGATCAGCAGGGATATTCTGCCACTTTCAATCAATTCATCAGCAATGTATCCAAACGTGTCATTGAAAAATATCATGTAATTGGGAAAGATGTCGTAGAAATCGGATGCGGTAAAGGTGACTTCCTGAATCTGGTCTGCGAACTAGGTCAAAACAGGGGTATTGGAATTGATCCTGCTTTTGTTCCCGGCCGGATCACTCCGAATCCAAATCTGAAATTCATCCCGGAATTTTATTCGGTGAAACATAAGGATCTTCCCAAAGATATGATTACCTGCCGGCACACGCTGGAGCATATTCCGTTAACGAACAAATTCCTGGCAACAGTACGTAAGTCAATTCCGGACAATAAAGAAGTAACTGTTTTCTTCGAGGTGCCCAATGTTGTACGAATCCTTGATATTCCAGCGTTCTGGGACATCTTTTATGAACATTGCTCCTATTTTAGTCCAGGTTCCCTGGCCCGCCTTTTTAGAAAAAATTATTTTGAAGTACTTGACCTCTACCTGGAATATGACAAACAGTATTTATTTATTGAGGCGCGCCCCACAACTGTCAGATCAGCTTCCATTCACCCGATCGAAGAGAGTGTTGATGAATTAAAC
>CAZDUU010000306.1:0-3689 GCA_964508675.1 uncultured Bacteroidales bacterium
AGTAACTTTTGCAGCATCTTTTTCGATTTTTCCATACTGGCACCCGGCTTCAGTTTAATTTCTAAGGATGAAGCTTCGTTTTTGTAATTTAAAAGCTCGCGGGCAAAAGAAATTGGCACAATCACAAAATTGTCCATTTCGGGATCAACACTGTAAATTCCAATAGGATAGATGGCTTTCATAATAAAAGCACTTTCGGGCGATGAATTTATATCTGCATTTCTGTTCGGAGCATAAATACTTAGTGGTGCTGCAAAATTCAGGCTTATGGATAAATAGGCCGAAACGCCCATACCTATAACCGCTACCGGTTGATTTTGATAAACCAAACTAAAGCGACCATTCGTCACCATCGTGTCCAGGCCGGTCATATCTGCATATGACAATTCAACTCCTTTTATCACAAACGGGTGGTAAATATCATGGTATTTAATTAACGCCGTCTCTTCAATAGTAAAAGCATGTTTATCAACATCACTCAGGCTGTTTAATTGAAGCATGAAATTTTTATCAGGGACAAACGTTTTGGAATAAACCGGGGTTACTTTCAAATCCGGGTCAAACGAATTGAAGCGATTTACAATAAGCGATTCCAGTCCGTTGAAAATTGAAATGATAATAACCAGAGCCATGGTACCAATAGCAAAACTGATTCCCGTGATGGACGATATTATATTAATAATATGCGTCGTTTTGGGCGAAGTAAGATATCGGCGTGCTATGAAGAAGTTAATATTCATTTATTTCTTCAAAAGAGTTTCAATTTTTTGACTGTACTCGTATGAATCATCAATAAAGAAAGCAATTTCGGGAATGGCTTTGATTTTATTACGTATCCGCTGTCCCAATGCATGACGGATAACTTTTTTATTCTCTTCGATGGTATCGAAGACTTCTTCACTTTTATTGTTCAGAGCAAAAATGCTCATATATACTTTCGCCAAGGATAAATCAGGGCTCATGCGGACTACCGTAACAGTAATCATGGCTCCGTTAAATAATCCGATGGCATTTTGCTGAAAATAATCGCTGAGTTCGCGTTGAACCAATCGTGCTATTTTTTGTTGTCGAATACTTTCCATAATTAATCAAATTTGATGGCTTTCACCGGTTCTATTTTACTGATAAGTGTTGAGGGAATTAAAAGAAAAATGATTGTCAGAAGTATGACGGCTGCATTTAGAGCAAACACCTGCCACACTTCAATTTTCATCGGGACATAATCGATATAATATGATGCTTTGTCTAAGTGAGCAAAATGATATTTGTTCTGCAATGAATATAATGCCCACGAAAGAAGGTTCCCAATAGCAAGGCCTATAAACACATATGCAAAGCTCAGATAAACAAATATTCTGCGGATATTGGCATCGAAAAAACCTACTGCTTTAAAAATCCCAATCATATTGATTCGTTCAAGCACAAAAACCAATAAGCCTGAAACAATATTAAAGCCCGAAATAATCATCATCAGAATAAGAATAACCCAAAGGTTGGTATTGAACAAACCAATCCAATCAAAAATGTATGGAAATCGCTCGGTCACAGAGCTTACTTTCAGCTTGGTTCCGTCTTTTTGGAATTTTGAACCGATAACAGAAAAAATATCCTGCTGAATTTCGGGAATGGAATCAAAATTATTCACATTAATCTCATAACCGCTTATTTCATTTGGTTGCCAGTCATTCAATTTCTGCACATGCCTTATATCAGCAAAAACAAACATATTATCGAAATCCTCCAGCATAGTTTCGTATATCCCACACACAAACATTTTTCTCATACGTGGCGGATTCTGAATAAAATACAGATAAACCGGATCGCCCACTTTAAGCTGTAAAATCTGGCTCATTTTTTTCGAAATCAACACCTGGTTTGACTTTGCTGTATCGCTGAATGATAAGACCTTCCCCTCTATCATATTTTTTCTGATAAACGACCAGTCGTATTCCTTATAAACTCCTTTCAACACAACTCCGTGTAAAGTGGTATTAACTTTTATGATCCCGGGTTTAGTAGCAAAAAACTGAATATTTCTGATTCCGACTATTCTTCTTAAACCGGCAATATCTTCTGAAGAAAGAGTAATAGGTCTGGTCTCGTAAGAATAATTTGCATCATAATTATTGACAACAATATCCGATGCAAAACCTGAAACTTTCTGACGAATCTCTGTTTTAAATCCCACAACAACGGAAATGGAAATAAACATGACCAAAAAACTGACGGCTATACTTGCAATATTAAAAATAGAAATAGGCTTGGAAATCCTGTGCGATTTGGAACGGCTGAAAAATATTCTGCGTGCTATAAACGAGGCAATGTTCATGCAATAAACCTATTTTAGGATTGCAAATTTACCCATTTTTATTGATTTTAAGTACTAAAAAGTAAAAAGAATCCCTTCGTTTGTTAATGACGATCACTTCTGTTTTTCTTTTTTAGGCCAAATTCCATCCCGCAATTGATATTGAACACGGCATGTAATGGAAAATCCGTACTATAAGAATAATATGAGTAAGGTTTTGGTGACTGATAAGGCTTATTGCTCAATGTATCATGCGAAATAGAACTACCAGAAAAGCAGATTCCAAACTGAAAGTACAAATATCGTCTGTTTATTTTTTTACGGTATGTAATGACCGGTTCAACAGTATATCCAAACTTATTCGTAAATAATGCTGTAACATATTCGGTTGGCGGAGAATTATACTCGGCGCTATAGGGCTTTAAATAATATTTACAACGATAATCAGTAAACAAAGACCAGGTATATCTCAATGTAATTCCATACATATTTTGACTATCTCCGAAAAAGAAACTGGGCTGAATAAATAATTTGTGATACTTACTTTCAATATTTTGACAATAAAAGTCGCCTCCCGGTAATAAAAAAAGACTGCCACGAGGATTATCTATAATTGAATGCGCATTAAAATAACCATATCCTGCAACTGTTTCAAAATACATTCTATCCTTTTTGCTTTTATAAAAAACCCAGCCGGCATCCGCTCCATATTGTCCCTGAAACCCAACCAATGCATTTATAGCCAAACCACTATGATTGGTAAAAGAATGAGAATACTGACTTTCAAGATAACGCAGATTGCCCATCAACTTTACATTTGTTTCTTTAGCAGTATCAAAAAGACTGATATTAGGCGGATTTGTTACATATGCTTTTTGCCTCATCAGTGAATAACACGAGGTCAGAAGAAATAATAATATAATCCCAAAAAATATTTTCACTTAATAATGACTACTTATCAATAACAATGGATGCATGCAAATATATGGTAAATTTCATTTTAAAAGAAATAATTCAATTCACAGATTATTAATTTGCTGACTGAATAAAAATAGTTTACTTTTGTATTCAACTAATGTATAGAAAGTTAATCATATTATTCATTTCGCTGTGTTTTTCAGTAAGCTCATTTACGCAGAAAATCACACTGATAGACAGAATCAAGGCGGAACATATATATAATTTCGGCATATACGTCAACTAGAAAAATAATAATAACCTCAATAAAATCCAAACCGACAGGTTTTATATTGGTGTCTGCAGCAAAGATACACCGATGTTCGTTTTGATGAGAAAAATTTGCAAGTGGCGCATTTTGAAATGGAAAAAGATCGAAGTTCTATATTTTCCCAATGTCTCTTCCATCAGCTATGTCCAGATT
>CAZDUU010000307.1:0-3674 GCA_964508675.1 uncultured Bacteroidales bacterium
GTAAGTTGTCCTGTAATTGGAGCATCATGAAAAGTTACTGAACCTGAGACAGTGTAAGAGTTATTGGTAGAATTACATGCTGATGGGCTTGCTGTCATTCCTGTTATTTCACAAGGTGTAACAATAGAACAGTCTGTCGTACCTGCTCCAGTAGCACCAGTATTTGATTGGGTAAATGTAATATCTCCTGCTGAATTCGAAAAATTCGTAATACAAAGTAGATAATATTGCCCGGTTTGTGCATTAGAAATATGGCAATCTTCAGTTGCCGCAGGATCATAGCTGCAATCAACCGTATTTCCAGAAGGGTAAAAGCTTGGATCAGCAGTGTTATTAGGACAAGAAGTACAGGCAGCAGTCAACTGAGCTGTACAAGGCGTGTTCGGATCACTAAACGGTCCCCAGCAGGTAAAATCAATATCGTTACCTGTAGGAGATTCCAAGTGAATTGTGATATTACCAGGATCTAATATTTTCAAATAATACCAAACCGGATTCGGTTGAGAATATAAACAGGAATAGTTAGGTCCTGTTTCTGCTGTTGTGTTAGTATTCATCGGAAATCCATATGTAACACCGGTACAAAAGGGATCGGAGATACTACAACTGGTTGCATTTTGAGCAAAAATATTCCCCAAATTTGTTATAAGCAGAAATAAAGATATGGTTATTATTTTCTTCATAATCATTATTTTTTTGTTCTTTTAAGAAATTCTTCGCGAGCTTTCTCTTGTTTTTCCATCAACTCAGTATACTTTGCTACATAACCTTCATATAAGTATTTCGGATAATTTTTACCGTACATATAAACTAATTTTGTTTGTGCGTAATAAATCTGAAAATCATAATATTCAATTCTGGAAGTATCATTGTTTATGGTATTAAACACTTCATCTTTATAAACAAAGCCGATAGCTTTATTATGAGCTTCTTCCTCAGTATATAAAGTTCTGGTCAGTACTTTTTTATCATTTACATAAAACTCTTTTAAATTCAGGTTTTGCAATACTTCCTGAAAATTTTTCACATCCGGATTTTTCCTGAAAACAAAAGTGCCCACTAAATGACAGCCATCATCTTTTTTATCTAAAATAACTTTTTTTAAGCTTGAACTGTTTTTGTTTGAGCTTAATAAAAGTCTTTTCATCTCATCATTTGCATTCTCAATAGTAAAATTTAATTTCTTTAAATCTGTTGTTTGATAAAATAAATATTTAGAATCAGACCAAGAAACAGTCAGCTTTATCTGTGTAAATACCTGTATTTCAATAAAAATAAAGCAAATAAGAAAAAAAATCTTCTTCATATCCGATTGGTTTTGTTTAAAGACGTAAAATAAATAAAATGGTTGTTTATTTATAGTAACTTTTCATTTTTTTTTTCAACTTTACGCAATATTTACAATTATGGTAAAAAAAGAAGAAAGTAAGGTCATTAATCAGTGGCTTTTTAACAATAAAAAGTCATTAATTGTAATTTTAGCTCTAAGCTTTGTTCTCTATGGAAATACTATAGGACATTATTATAATATGGATGATGTTTTTGTTGTTAAAAACAATGAAATGGTGCAGAAAGGAATTAAAGCAATTCCTAAAATTCTCTCATCCAGATATTACGAAAGCGAGCAGGCAAAATTTGGTTACAGGCCTTTTACTAAAGTTGTTTTTGCTATTGAAGTGAGTTTGTTTGGCACAAATTCTCACATTAGCCATTTCATTAATATTTTACTTTATGCGTTGCTGGTTTTTATTACATTACTATGGTTGAAACGAATATTTGGTCATGAAACAGGTATCATATTTATTTGGGTTGCGCTGATTTTATGGATGTTTCATCCCATTCACACAGAAGTTGTATCGAGCCTAAAAAATCGTGAAGAAATACTTTATCTGTTATTTGCTATATGGTCTTCTATTCTATTTATGGATTACATTGAAAAGGGCAAAATCTACAAGTTATTATTTGCCGGATTACTTTTTATTGTAGCTTACTTATCAAAACAAAGTGCTATCTCTTTTGCTTTGATACTTCCTGCTGTTTTCTTTTTCAAGTATATTAAAACAATAAACATAAAAAAACTGATAAAAGAAAAGTTCACTGAAAAAGTTTTTTTGATTAGGATAGCAGCATCTGTAATTTTTTTGTGGACATTGTCATATATCATGTATAAATTGCCTTTGTGGCTCTTCCCTCCCGATGACCTGGAGTTATTCTCTTTTGAAAACCCGTTGAGATATAATCAGATTTGGTCTGCCCGATTCTCAGTGGCAGCCCTGACTATGATATTCTATCTTCGTCTGTTGATATTTCCACACCCACTATTATTTTACTACGGTTTATATACTTTACCTGAAGTAAATCTTTCAAGCTGGATTGTTTGGGTATCTGTTGCTATTCATATTGTAATTTTAATATTCTGTATTGCTAATTATTCAAAAAACAAATATTTGTTATCGGGATTTATTATATATCTGGTAGCCATTTTCCCTTTTTCAAATTATATGATGGAAATAAACGGTATTGTTGCCGACAGGTTTTTAAACGGGCCATCACTTGGCTTTTCAATATTCATTACCGGAGTCATTTTTTATTTCTTCAAAATTCCATTTTCTCTGCAAAGTATAAAACCCATAAGTTCAAATGCGAAGTTATTACTCATTGGAATATTATTAATTTACGGAATTAAAACGATTAGCAGAAATGCCGACTGGAAAGATGAGATCACGCTATTTTCACATGACATTGAATATTTAGATGAGTCAGTAAAAGCTAATGATATTCTGGCTCAGACAATCATGGACAGAATAATGCATAATAATCCTTTGCAATATTCATTTCAACAACTTAAACCTTCACTCGACAGTGTTCTGCGTTATTATCAACGTTCACTGGAATTATTTCCCAAAAACCCTAAAGCTTTGAATAACATTGCAAACCTTTATATCAATTTTTACAATCAACCTGACAAAGCACAGGAATATCTCTTAAAAGCCTATGAATTCAAACCGGATAATTTCGAATTAAATTTTAACCTCGGAATGAGTTACGAGATGCAGAAAAATGACAGCCTTGCAATCAAATTTTATACTAAAGCGCTTAAAATTGAAAAGAAATACCCAAAACTTTGGCAAAGCATCATTAATTTTTATTTTAAAAAGAATATTCCCGACAGTGCTATGTTTTATGCTACTGAAATGTTAAAATATGATAGCCTGACCGATATTCCGGAAACTTCGTTGGGATATTATTATCTGATTAACAAAGACACAGTAAAAGCAGCCAGTTTATGGGAAAAAGCCTTTGCTAAAAACCCGAACAATTATCAAAGAGCACTCACGTTAGGTCAATATTTTAACTCAAAAAAAGATACAGTAAAAGCGAAATATTATTTCGAAAAAGCTTCTGTTTTAAAGCAATTTCAGACAAACTAACGAATAGAAAAATCGAGCATTTTTTTATCTCTGATATATCCCTCCAACCGGTCATTTATTTTCACTGGTCCTACTCCTGATGGAGTTCCGGTGTATATTAAGTCACCTGTTTTTAAGGTCACAAATTTTGAAACATGTACAATAATATCTTCTATATTGAAAATCATTTCTTTTGAAAATCCATTTTGAACCGTTTTCCCATTAATGTTTAAACTAAAATCAATTTCATCAAGATTATCAAAT
>CAZDUU010000308.1:0-3670 GCA_964508675.1 uncultured Bacteroidales bacterium
CAAGAACTTCCATTATTTCGCCCAGATGAGGGCCTTTGGTGGTTCCGACCAACGCTATTCTGAGTGGGATCATCACTTCGCCAAGTCCTATTTGATTGGTCTGGCAAAATTCATTGATGGCATTTTCTATAGTTTGATGCTCAAATGCGGGAATGCTGTCAATGATGTTATTGAGTTTTTCGAAATGAACCAAAGCATTCGGTTTAATGCGTTTTTTTATGGCTGCTTCGTCGTAAGAATCGGGTTTACTGAAGAAAAACATACTTTCGTTGATAATATCTTTCGGGAAAACAGCTCTTTCTTTCATTAACCCGGTAACGGTTTCCAGTATTCCGTCTGAGACCTGTATGTTTTTTTCAATGAGGTAAGGTTTATTGATTTTTGCCAGCTCGGAATTCGGTATATTTTTGAGATACTGCTGATTGAACCATTTTGCTTTTTCAGGATCGAAGCGTGCACCGGATTTGTTGACTTTTTCGATGGAGAAAAGACGGATGAGCTCGTCCATGTTGAATATTTCCTGTTCAGTGCCGGAATTCCATCCTAAAAGAGCCAGCATGTTGATAAAAGCATCTGGAAAATATCCCCATTCTCTGAATCCGGGATATAATTCTCCGTCGGGATTATTCCAGTTGCATGGAAAAACAGGAAATCCAAGGCGATCACCATCGCGTTTGCTGAGTTTTCCTTTTCCGTCCGGTTTAAGGAGCAAGGGGAGGTGAGCAAAGAGAGGCATGGTGTCGGTCCATTCAAAAGCTTCGTAAAGCAAATAATGCAACGGAAGCGACGGTAACCATTCTTCACCGCGGATTACGTGGCTTATTTCCATTAAATGGTCATCAACAATATTGGCAAGATGATATGTGGGTAATCCGTCTGATTTGAACAATACTTTATCGTCTAGAGTAGAGGTGTTTACATGCACTTCGCCACGAATAAGGTCGTGAAGTGTTAATTCTCTGTTTTCGGGCATTTTAAAACGAATGACATATGGTTTTCCTGATCTGATCCAGTCATTGCATTCACTTTCGCTGAGGGTTAAGCTGTTTTTAAGCGATGTGCGGGTATGAATATCGTATTGAAAAACTTTTTTTTCTGACTCGTATTGTTTTCTGATTTGGTCCAATTCTTCGGCAGAATCGAAAGCGTAGTATGCACAACCTTTTTCAATTAAAAAATCGGCATATTGCCTGTAAAGATCTTTACGTTCTGATTGCTTATATGGGCCAAAAGGTCCGCCAACATGAACACCTTCGTCGAATTTAATTCCGCACCAGGTAAGTGATTCTATGATATATTCTTCGGCACCGGGAACAAATCGTTGCTGATCGGTATCTTCAATTCTTAAAATAAGTTTTCCGTTGTTTTGACGTGCAAACAGGTAATTATATAAGGCTGTTCTAACGCCCCCTATATGCAATGGGCCTGTCGGGCTTGGGGCAAATCTTACTCTTACTTCTCTTGACATTTTTTTTGTGCAAATATCAGCGTTTTTTTAGTAAAAATCAAAGCTAATTATTAACGGAGGTATATTCTGCTATTTTTTCTATTAGTTGCTCCTGCTGGATGGGTTTTACAAGATAATCGGAACAACCGGCTTTTTTGCTGAGCTCAATTTCAGTAGAATATGCATATGCTGTTTGTGCCACAACAGGAACTTCCGGCCTCAGCTCTTTAATCAGCCTGGTTGCAGTAAATCCATCCAGTATGGGCATCTGAACATCCATCAGAACAATATCAATGTTGCTTAAATTTTCTTTGAAAAGTTCAACCGCTTCCTGTCCATTTTTAGCATGCATAATTTTAATTTTGTAATCCGATAGCATTTCTTCCAGAAACAGAAAATTGATATCATCGTCTTCAGCTATTAGAACGGTAAGTTCATTTAATGTTTTCTTTTTTTTGTCAGAAAGATGAATTTCTTCTTTGTCAATCAGGTTGTAAAATTCATATGGAAATCGGACGGAAAAAGTTGTCCCAATATTGGGTTTTGAGTCAACGTGAATGGTACCTTCCATTAGTTCAACGAGTTGTTTTACAACAGTTAAACCAAGTCCGGCCCCCTTGTGTTCTACAAGGTATTTTTTTTCTATTTGTCTGAACGGTTTGAAAATATTTGGCAGTTCGTCTTCTTTAATGCCAATACCGGTATCCTTAACATATAAAATAATAGAGTTGTTGTAAAGTTTATATCCGAAATTAATTTCTCCTTCGTATGTGTATTTTATAGCATTGATTAAAAGGTTTGACATAATTTGCTTTAAACGCATTTTGTCGGTATTTAATGGCAAATCATCATCAAATGCATTGTCCCATACTAATTTTAGTGTTGTCTTATTTCTTATTATGAGTTCTTGTGTATATTGTTCAAAAAGGTCCAGCATTAAAGTTTTAATAAAAAATGTTTCTTTAATGATGGTCAGGTTTCCTGTTTCAAGCTTTGTAAAGTCAATCAAATCGTCAATAAGCCTGGAAAGAATGAGTGAACTTGTATTGATTTGTTTAACAAATTGATTTCGTTTCTCTTTTTCCAATTCGGGTTTTAATAAGAGGCTTGCAAACCCATTGATAGCATTCAGCGGATTTCTGATTTCGTGGCTGATGGTGGCTATGAAAGTTGATTTGAGTCTGTTGCTCATTTCTGCTTTTTCACGCGATTCTATTAAACTGATTTCGCGTTGTTTTTGTTCGGTAATGTCGCGGAAAAGGATAAGTATAAAAAGGAGTTTGTGATTTTCAACGATGGGATATATTTCTTTGCTGAAGATATGCTGCTTGCCATCCGCACTTTGGTGAGTAAATTCAAAATTATGGGAAGCTTCTTTTGTTCTGATGTTTTTTATTATTTCAAGTGCTCTGTCCTTGAATTCTGCAGGTAAGATTTGGGTAAAATCGAAACCGATAAATCCTTCATCTGAAATGCCGAAAAATTCTTTAAATTTTTTATTGGTTAGTTTTACATTATTATTGCCATCTACCAATAAAATACCTTCGCTTAAATTTTCAATTATTTTTTGGTTGATAGAAGTAAGATTAGAAATTTCTTTTTCGCTGACAACAAGTTTTGTTACATCCCTAATGGCAATAATATAATTTGAAAGTTCTTCTGATTTAAATTCTGAGATACTGGTGTGACAATGAATTAATGTGTTGTTTAATACAGTTGTAGTCTGAATTAATTGTGTCTTTTTCGTTTTTTTACATTCGTTCAGGCTCTGTATAATCATTGAATTTACAAATGGCAAAGCATCTATCAAATGGGTTCCCAAAATAGATGATGAAAGTCTATTTTTATTCAAAAACATCAGCAGATGTTCATTTGCAAAAATGATATTGTCTGATGGATCTAAAACAAAGATAAAATCTTCGATCGTATTTAAAATTGACTTGTAAAAACGATGATTTTGTGTTATGAGTTTCTGGTTTAAATGTCGTTGTAATAAAAGTGATGCCTGGTTTATAAACACTTCCAGAATTTCAATGTTTTTTTCTTCCTGATGTGTAAATAAGGTGATGTTTCCCAGTAACATGGAGTTGTTAATAAACCCCATAGTATAAATATTTTGGACATTGGAATTTGAAATTGCACCAATAAGTTCTTCCTGATTGAGTGAAAAAGAGACTGTGGAAAACTCTTCTCTGGTAAGTGTAATCAGCTTCCCTTCAAAAT
>CAZDUU010000309.1:0-3645 GCA_964508675.1 uncultured Bacteroidales bacterium
ATCGTGAAGCTTCATTCAGGTTGGTTCCTTTGAGCAATGTATATAACAGTAACGGAATCGCAATTACTACAAAGACAAAGGAAAGTTTATTATAAATAGAAACCGGAATATTCTGAAATACAAGAATCAGAAGTAAACCGAAAAGCAATAATGAACCATGACGTACCAGATAGTAAAACATATTCCCTTCCTGATATTTGAATGCCAGTGTTCCCGTTGAGCTATATACAGCTAACAGGGAAATGAACGACAATACAAATATCATTGCCCAGATAATCTTGTCCCCTTTGAATATGTTTGTTGTGTTGATTTTCATGATTTATAAATCGCGTACGGCATTTTTAAATTTTCTTCCTCTGTCTTCGTAATTTTGGAATAAATCGAAGCTTGCACAGGCAGGCGAAAGTAGAACGACATCACCGGGTTCTCCGATTTTGTACGAAGTTCTTACTGCATCTTCCATTGATTGTGTTTCGTACATGGGAAGACCAAGTTCTTCGAATGAATCAACTATCTTTACATTGTCAGTTCCAAGGCAAACGATGGCTTTTACTTTTTCCTTAACTAATGGAACAAGCTGTGAATAATCATTTCCTTTGTCAACTCCGCCGACAATCCAGATAATGGGCTTTTTAACGGTTTCAAGTGCGTACCACGTTGAATTAACGTTGGTTGCTTTTGAATCGTTAATGAAATCAATTCCTCTGATTTTAAGCACTTTTTCCAAACGGTGTTCAACGGCTTCAAAATCGCTCAATGATTCGCGTATCATTTCTTTTCTGATTCCGTTGACAAAAGCCGCGATTCCGGCAGCTAATGAATTGTACTGATTGTGCTTTCCGTCTAATGCTAAATCTTGTATAGACATAGTAAACTGGTTTTTATTTATAATTATTTTGAATTCATTTTCTGATACATAACCGCCTTCTTCAAGCTTTTTAGTGATAGAAAAAGGCAACAGGCGGGCTTTTACTTTTTTACTGGTGAGATTTGCGTTTATTACATCGTCATCGCAGCAGTAAATAAGCCAGTCGTTAGCATCCTGATTTTTTGTGATGAGAAATTTGCTGTCGATGTAATTCTGGAATTGATACTGGTATCTGTCTAGGTGGTCTGGAGTGATATTCATCAGAATGGAGATATTGGGTTTAAAAGTGATAATATCGTCTAACTGGAAACTACTTATTTCTATAATGTAATAGTCAAATTGATTTTGAAGCACCGAAAGAGCAAAGCTTTTGCCTATATTGCCGGCTAAACCTACGTTCAAACCTGCTTTTTTGAAAATATGATAGGTTAAAAGTGTTGTCGTGGTTTTTCCGTTGCTTCCGGTAATCGCTATCAATTTTGCTGTGGTGTAGCGTGAAGCAAATTCGATTTCTGAAATAATCTGAATTCTTTGTTTGCGTACAGCTTTAATAATCTCAGCTTTTTCGGGAATTCCGGGACTTTTTATAATTAAATCGGACGATAAAATTTTATCAAAATCATGTGAGCTTTCTTCAAAAGGAATTCCTGCATCAATAAGAGGTCGTTTGTATTCGTCTTTGATTTTGGAACTGTCGCTGACAAAAACATCGAACCCTTTGTTCTGAGCCAGAAGAGCTGCACCCATTCCGCTTTCGCCACAACCTAATATGGTAACTTTCTGTTTCATTAACGAACTTTTAAAGTGATAATGGTTAATACTGCCAGCATAATGGCTATAATCCAGAATCTGGTTACAATCTTTGGTTCTACATATCCCGATTTCTGGAAATGGTGGTGAAGAGGAGCCATTTTAAAAATTCTTCTTCCTTCGCCGAATTTTTTCTTGGTGTATTTAAAATAACCAACCTGCATCATAACAGAAAGATTTTCAACGAAGAAGATTCCGCAGAGAATTGGAAGTAGAATTTCCTTGCGGATTAATATTGCAAAGACAGCAATGATTCCGCCTAAAGCCAGACTTCCGGTATCGCCCATAAAAACTTGTGCCGGATAGCTGTTGTACCACATAAATCCAACCGTTGCACCGATGAAAGCAGCAGCAAAGACCACCATTTCACCGGAATAAGGAATATACATTATATTTAGATAGTCGGCGAAAATAACGTTACCCGATACATATGCCAAAATACCCAATGTTGTGCCGATGACCGCTGACGTTCCTGTCGCCAATCCGTCTAAACCATCTGTCATATTTGCCCCGTTGGATACTGCTGTAACTATAAATATAACAGCTAAAATAAACACGAGCCAAACCCATTTTTGTCTTAATCCTTCATTCAAAAAGAAAAGAAGGTATTTATAATCAAATTCGTTATTTTTTACAAACGGGATAGTGGTTTTAAACGATTTAATATCTTCAGATAATTTGATAGTACGACTTTCAAAAGTTGATGAAACTTCTTCGTTATTGTTGGAAGGTTGAACAACTTCTTTTTTTACTTTTTCGCGGATAACAATATCGTTGCTCATATAAATGGTAAGACCGACAATTAATCCCAGTACGACTTGCCCAACAATTTTTGCTTTTCCGTGTAATCCTTGCTTGTTGTGTTTGAAAACCTTGATGTAATCATCTACAAAACCGATAAATCCTAACCATATCGTTGTCACCAGCAGGAGTATGATATATATATTGTGTAATTTTGCGAATAGAAGTGTAGGAACAATGATTGATGCGAGGATGATAATCCCTCCCATAGTCGGAGTTCCCTGTTTTGATAACTGACCTTCAAGGCCCAGGTCACGGACAGTTTCTCCGATTTGTTTTTTCTGTAATAAGCGGATTATTTTTTTACCTATAAATAGTGAAATAAGCAGTGAAAAAATGATGGTCATAGCGGCTCTGAACGATATATAGTGAAACACACCGGCGCCGGGGAAATCAAATTTTTCATCTAAATATGTAAATAAATAATACAACATAGGTTATAAGTTTAAATATTCTCTGATTACTTGTCTGTCGTCGAAATGATGCTTAACTCCACTGATTTCCTGATAGGTTTCGTGACCTTTTCCGGCAACCAGAATAATGTCGTTTTCTTTTGCCAACATCAAAGCAGTTCTGATCGCTTCTTTGCGGTCAACAATGGTAAGGGTTTTTTGTATGTCGTTGTTGTCCAATCCCTGAAGCATATCGTTCAGAATATCTTCGGGTTTCTCATTGCGGGGATTGTCGGAAGTGAGAATGAGTTTATCGCTGAGCTGGACTGCTTCTTTTGCCATTTCCGGACGTTTGGTTTTATCGCGGTTTCCACCTGCCCCGACTACTGTAATGACCTGTGCATTGTCTTTTTTGAGATCGTTGATAGTTGTCAGGACTTTTACCAGTGCATCAGGTGTGTGTGCATAATCAACAATTGCAGTGTAGCCTTTGGGTGCATTGAAAAATTCAAAACGTCCGTCAACTGCTTTTAGTAGGCTGATGTCAGAAAGTACCTGTTCGTTTTCTTTGCCCAGTAAAATAGCTGCAGCGTAGATGGCAAGCATATTATAGGTGTTGAATTCTCCTATCAGGTTAATCCACAATTCTTTCTGGTTAAAGTTTACCAGCGTACCATCGAGATGTTTTTCCAGAATTTTTGCATGGAAATCAGCAATGGTCTTTAATGCATAGGTATAAACTTTTGCATGGGTATTCTGAACCATTACTTTTCC
>CAZDUU010000310.1:0-3639 GCA_964508675.1 uncultured Bacteroidales bacterium
GGATGGAAAACCTAATGGCTATGCAAAATTTTACTACGAAAATGGAAATGTAAGTGAAGAAGGGTTATGGAAAGAAAATAAATGGATTGGTGAATATAAGTTTTATCATCCAAACGGTAATCCTGCTTATGAATGGAAATATAGTGATAGCGGGAAAAGAACCGGAGTACAAAAATATTATCATGAAAATGGTAAGATAATGATTGAGGGAGAATGGAAAGAAGGAAAAGAAAACGGAACCATAAAAGAATTCGATAATAACGGTAAATTAATCGCTGAAAAAACATTTAACGACGGACAATTAGATGCTGCTTCTGTAAAAATATACACACCGAATACAAATAGCACATCCGACACTAATAAGGAACAAAATAATCAACAACAGGTTCAGGAAATAAAACAACCTCAAAATACAAATATTGACGTTTTTGACGGAAATGGTTTCCACAAAATGTTTAAGGACGGCAGGTTAGACCGAGAAGGAGAATGGAAAAACGGACGCTTAATAGACGGAAAAAAATATTTTTACGACGAAAATGGTAAATTAATTAAGACTACCATTTATAAAAATGGAAATATTGCCAATATTATTTACAACAATTAAAAAAAAGCTTATTATATATAAGCTCCCGGACTTATCAGATTCTTGTCATAAATATATTCCTGCTCTGACAAAACAGCATTCTGTGGTTTTATTACGGTCCAGTTTTTTAAACTAAATTTCGCTCCTCTTGACAAAAAGCCCAATTTTACATTATTGATATTATATGCATGTTCTTCTGAAATTTCATAAAAATCATTATAAGTCATTTCTTCAGTGTTAAGTAAAGTAACCATTCCACTTCCAAAAACTTCAAAATTATAATTACTATCAATAAAGATAGAGGTATCCTCGTCCAGACCAATAGCTCTCTTCTCAACTCCCAAGGCAAGCATCTGCAGTAATCTGGGAATGCGTTCTCTGTTCAGGAAATGGGTATCAATTACCATATCATCGACAAAACCAAACCCTTTTACATGCTGGACCTTGCCTTTTAAAAAGCCATGATAATCACCGTCAAAAAGCATATTTTCAGAAGCAGATGCAGCTCCGGCACTGGTACCGGCTATTTTTAATTTATTTAAAAAAAAGTTCGCTTTGATTAATTTAAAGAGATTTGAATCCTTCAACGTATTTACCAATTTCACCTGATCTCCGCCGGAGAAAAAAATTAAATTTGCTTCCTGAGCAGCTTCTATATATTCTGCCTTATCACATTCATCCGGATAGCGAATGTCTAATGATTTAAAATTTTGAACATTTAATTTTCCGAATGCTTCTATATAATTTCTTTCAACTTCCTGGGGATATGCTGAAGCAGTAGGAATTAAAACAATATTTTTAAAGCTTGCATGTTGAGCAACCTTTGATAATATCTCTAATTTATCTGTTTTATCTTCTGCACCACCTATTAAGATTAACTTTACATTTTCCATAAAATAGCCTTACTGCACAAAGATAAGAGTAATCTCTAAAAAAATGAAAGAGAATATCTGTTTTTTATTGACATTAGCACATTGTTTGTCAAAAGAAGTGTACTTCTATCATTCCCAAAATAAATATGGTTGTTATTAACCGTAATCAATGAATTTAATAAATACATTTTGCGGATTAAAAAAAATCACTACTTTTGCATGTTCTTTTAAAGACTATGCCCGGATGGCGGAATTGGTAGACGCGCTGGTCTCAAACACCAGTGGGATTAAACCCATGCCGGTTCGACCCCGGCTCCGGGTACAAACCAAAGCCCTCTCAGTGAGGGTTTTTTTATGAATGAAAAGCAATTGAAATTTGATAAGCGATATTTGCTCATGGCTAAAATCTGGGCAGAAAACAGCTACTGTAAACGAAGAAAAGTCGGGGCTCTCATTGTAAAGGATAAAATGATAATTTCTGATGGTTATAACGGAACTCCATCCGGTTTTGAAAATAAATGCGAAGACAACGACAACGTCACTTTTCCCTATGTTCTTCACGCTGAGGCCAATGCCATAACAAAAGTAGCAAAATCAAATAATAGCAGCGATGGAGCCACTTTATATGTAACCACTTCTCCCTGCGTTGAATGCTCAAAACTGATCATCCAATCAGGAATAAAAAGAGTTGTCTTCTGCGATTTATATCATAAAAACGAAGGTATTGATTTGTTAAAAAAAGCAGGAATTGAAGTTTTTCATCTAGAATTAAACCCGAGCGATGAATAAAAAAACCTTAGTGTATATACCCATCATCATTGCGTTAAGTATTTCTCTCGGAATCTTTACAGGAAAATATTTTTTCAATGACCCTTTTTCTTCTGTATTTAACTCAAGCGACAGTACCTCATTATACAATTCCAACAGTATAAACAAGCTACAATCAATTCTATATTACATTGAAAATGAATATGTTGACACAATAAATAAAGATTCTTTAATAAATAAAACCATAGAATCTTTACTTCAGCAGCTTGATCCGCATTCCATATATATACCTCCGGCCGAATCTGAAGAAATGAATGAGCCACTGGAAGGAGAGTTTGAAGGAATCGGCATTGAATTCAGCATTCAAAATGACACTATAATTGTAATGAACACTATTATAGGAGGGCCGTCCGAAAAACAGGGTTTAATGGCAGGAGACAGAATTATTAAAGTTAATGACAGTATAGTAGCCGGTATAGGAATATCTAATAATAAAGTATTTAAATTATTAAAAGGCCCCAAAGGCACTAAAGTAAAAATTGAAGTAAAGCGAAATGGCCTGAATAAATCCCTAACATTTAATATTGTTCGCGACAAAATTCCGATGCACAGTATCGACGCTTCCATGCTGACCGAAAAAGGAATAGGTTATATAAAGATTGCTCGATTTGCACGCACTACTCCTGAAGAATTCCATCAGGCATTAGAAAAACTCACTCATGAGGGGATGAATAAATTGATTATTGATGTAAGGGGCAATGGAGGTGGTTATATGGACGCAGCCATTACCATTGCAGATGAATTTTTAAAAGATGGACAGTTGATTGTTTATACAGAAGGGAAATCACAACCAAAGAGGGAATACAAAGCAACATCATTCGGAATAGCAGAAAATATAAAGCTTGCCATTATGATTGATGAATGGTCAGCCTCTGCCAGCGAAATTTTAGCAGGAGCTATACAGGATAACGACAGAGGATTAATAGTTGGACGAAAGTCATTTGGTAAAGGGCTGGTGCAAGAACCCATCGAATTTAATGATGGTAGTTCTATCAGACTAACCATTGCCAGATACCACACTCCAAGCGGAAGATGTATTCAGAGAAGCTATAAAACAAATTTTGAAAAGTACTACACAGAACTGTTTTTCAGAACAGATAGTATGGATAGTATTGAACTGAAAAATTCTCCAAAATTTCGCACTTTAAAAGGAAGAACCGTCTATGGAAACGGTGGTATTACACCTGATATCAAAGTTGATTTTAATAATAAAAATGTACCCGATTTCTTTTTCAAGCTGGCAAATCAGTCTGTAATTTATCAATTTGCTTTTATGTACTCTGATAAAAACAGAGCTAAACTATCAAAATTCAAAAGCTGGAATGATTTAGATAAATATCTTTTAAATTCAGATAT
>CAZDUU010000311.1:0-3628 GCA_964508675.1 uncultured Bacteroidales bacterium
CGAAAATGGAATGTCTAATCCAGAATTTATGGGTGCAATCAATAACCACGGAATCGAAACCAACCGAAAAACATGGGCTGATTTAGCTATGAAAATTCCAAAAGCTTTTGAAAAAATGGAAAAACCTGTTAAAAATAAACAAATTTTAATAAAAATATAAAAAAGGGAACCGGAGCTGCTCCCTTTTTTATATTTTTACATCGAATATGAAAATTGCCATTATCGGTTATGGAAAAATGGGCAAGGAAATAGAAAAACTTGCTATTCAAAATAATATAAAAGTAAGCACTATTATTGATATTCAAAACGCTGAAGAAATTCACAAACTAAAACAAAGTGAAGTTGATGCTGCTATTGAATTTACAACTCCGGCATCAGTTATTAAAAATATCAATGCATGCTTTGAGCAAAATATTCCAATTGTAACAGGCACAACAGGCTGGTATGATCAATTGCCCGAAGTCGAAAAACTTCAAAAGCAGTATAACGGAACATTATTTTATGCTTCCAATTTTAGTATCGGGGTTAATTTATTTTTCAAAATGGCTTCAGATTTGAGCAAAATCATGAAGAACTACCTTGATATTTACAATTTGAAAATTGAAGAAACACATCATACAGAAAAAAAAGACAAACCCAGCGGTACAGCCATCACTCTTTCAAAAATAATGGCTGCTGAACTCAATAAAAAACCGGAAAATATAAACATTGAAGCTTTCAGAATTGAAAATGTGGTTGGAAACCACAAAGCTATTTTCGATTCCGAAATCGATACCATTATTCTTGAGCACAATGCCATAAGCAGGCAGGGGTTTGCTCTTGGTGCTTTAAAAGCCGCTGAATTTGTAAAAGATAAAAAAGGTATCTTTACCATGAATAATTTAATACAACTATAACTATCCTGAAATGAAAAAATTAAAAGCGTTCTTAAAAAACAAATGGTTTAAATTCTCCTTTGCCACAACCATTTTTGTGCTTTGGGTAATTTGGATTGGTAATTTCTGGCTTTTACTCGGCTTACCTATCTTTTATGATATTTATATATCCAAGAAAGTAAACTGGGCATTTTGGAAAAAACGCGGTAAAAAACCCACTAAAGTTGTAGAATGGATTGATGCTATTATATTTGCCGTTGTAGCAGCAACGCTTATCCGCACATTCTTTATTGAAGCATTCACCATTCCGACTTCTTCCATGGAAAAAACCCTGCTTGTAGGAGATTATCTATTTGTCAGTAAAGTAAGCTATGGTCCCCGTATACCCAATACACCACTCTCCTTCCCGTTTGTTCATCATACCATGCCCTTCAGCGAAACAGCAAAATCATTTGTTGAATGGATTCAATGGCCATATAAACGCTTAGCCGGTTTTGGAAATGTAGAACGTAACGATATGGTTGTATTTAATTTTCCCGAAGGAGACACTGTTGCACTTAAACGTCAGGCGGAAAGCTATTACGATTTGTGTCGCAGATATGGCAGGAACAGGGTTTGGAACGATAAACTCAACTTCGGTGATATTATCTATCGTCCTGTTGATAAGCAGGAAAATTACATCAAACGCTGTGTAGCTATTCCCGGTGATAAAATCGAAGTAAAACATACCCAGGTTTACATAAACGGTCAAAAACAGGAACATTTTTATAATATGCAATATAATTATGAAATTATCACTAACGGAATTCCTTTAAATACAAGGAACTTGGAAAGACTGGGGATTTCGCAGGAAGATATTCAGTTCAGCCTCATGACACAATATCAGCTTTATGACAGCATCACTAAAACAGCTACTTTACATTACTTCCTTCCATTAACGAATGAAAAAGCACAATCAATCAGGTCTTATCCAAACATAATTTCTGTAAATATTGCTGAAATAAAAGAACGCGAGGATGTGTTCCCGCAAGACAGTACTATTTGCTACAACCGCGATAACTTTGGTCCGTTGACTGTTCCCGCAAAAGGGCAGACCGTTCAATTAACCCTTCAGAATCTTCCTGCTTACAGAAGGATTATTGAAGTATACGAAAAGAATAAGCTCGAAATTAAAGACAATAAAATTTTCATTAACAGCAAAGAAAGCAATAGCTACACCTTCCAGATGGATTACTATTTTATGATGGGTGACAACCGACATAATTCGCAGGATAGTCGTTTCTGGGGCTTTGTTCCTGAAGATCATATTGTGGGCAAACCGGTATTTATATGGCTATCACTTGATAAAGATAAATCATTCCCAAGCAACATACGCTGGAGCAGAATGTTTAGAATTGTTAGTGACTAATGGCAAAAAAGAGCAAATTCAGAAAATTTATTTCCAACAGCTGGTTTAAGGCATTTATCATTGCTTTTGTAATCCTTTGGCTTATAAAAACATTTGTCTTTGAGCTAGCCATTGTTAAAGATTCAAACATGGAAAACAGCTTATTCAAAGGTGATATTATCGTCATTAATAAATGGGTTCCAGGTCCAAGAATGCCTATTACATTAATAAGTCTTCCTTTTTTCGGAAATACATTTCCATTTACAAATACCCAATCATATCTTAATTTAATCGAACTTCCCTACCTCAGATTAAACTTTAAAGCGATAAAACGAAACGACATCATTGCTTTTAATTATCCTGTCGAAAACGATCCTCCTATTGATAAAAAAACAGTTTTGTTCAAACGCTGTATCGGTTTGCCAGGTGATACTTTGAACATACACGATAAAAAAGTATTTGTAAACAATAACCTTATTTCTGATAATAAAAACTGTAAATATCGCTTCAGACTTCAGACTTATGAACCATTAGATTCCACTTTTTATAATAAATATTTGATATTCGAAGCCTTATATATCACATCATCTGTTTATGATATAATTACAACCAATCAAATGGCTGATTCCATTTCTAAAGACAGCCTGATAAAAAAAATCCAGATTTTAAAAGTATTGGATTTGCCCAAATTCACCCAAATATTATTCCCCTATAGTCCTTATTTTTCTTGGAGTTATGATTACTACGGCACTATAAATATCCCCAAAAAGGGCGATACAATTAATTTGACAAAAAAGAATATCTACTTCTATAAGCAAATTATCGAGAACTACGAAAATAATCAATTAAATATTGAGAATGACAGTATTTTCGAAATAAACGGAGTTAAAACAAAAACATATACCATTAAATATAATTACTACTTTGTTTTGGATGACAATCGCGATCATGCCAAAGACAGCCGTTTCTGGGGTTTTTTACCCGAGTCGCATATCATTGGCAAAGCTTCGTATATTTTTTTTAATGCCGATTCCAAATCTAACAGGTTTCTAAAAAGAATTGAATAAATGAAAACATTAATAAAATTTTTTGTAAGACATATTCCCAGGCCATACCTTATTAAATTCAGTAAACTGTTTAGTTTATTGGTCATGCCTTTTTATGCAGGAAAGAAACACCAATGCCCTGTATGTGGAAAATCCTTTCGAAAATTTTTGCCTTATGGGAATAAAGGTGCTGCAAACAGGTTATGTCCCAACTGCTTAAGCCTAGAACGTCATCGCCTGATGTGGCTTTATCTGAAAGAAAAAACCAATTTCTTCAACGAAAAATATTCGGTACTTCATATCGCACCTGAGCAGCCTTT
>CAZDUU010000312.1:0-3627 GCA_964508675.1 uncultured Bacteroidales bacterium
GGCTATATACTAGCTTTATTAAATTCGCTGTACTTGCGACTATGGGCGAAGTAATAGGTTTGAGAATCAGAACCGGTAATTATCATGAAAAAGGTTTTGGTCTCATTCCGAGAATGATTGTATGGGGCTTTCTTGGCATTACCATAAAAATCGCTTTTGTGGTTTTTGCAGCCGGAGTCCCTGTTTTAGCAGAAAAAATTTTCGGAGTAGCTGGGGCAAAAGATTCTATGGCTTTCAAAGATTTCTTCGAAGCTGCTGACAATGGTATGGGCGGAGCAAGGCTTCTGACTGCTTTTCTCATCAGTGCATTAATGAATATTACCTATGCTCCGGTTATGATGACCTTTCATAAAATTACCGACATTCACATCGCTCAACAAGGCGGTTCATTGGCTAAATTTTTCAGTCCGATTCCGATTCGTAAAATTTTCCCGGCAATTAACTGGGATGCTCAATGGAACTTTATCTTTAAAAAGACCATTCCATTTTTCTGGATTCCTATGCACACCATCAATTTCATGGTAGCTTCAGAATACAGAGTTGTAATTGCAGCCTTTTTAGGAGTTATTCTGGGTGTATTTTTATCATTAGCTGCACCTAAAAAATAATATGAAAGTAAAAGAACTGACACATTTTATTGAACAGCTTTATCCTCTGGCTTTTCAGGAGTCGTATGATAACAGCGGCAATCAGATTTTTTTTCCAAACGAAGAAATTAAAAGTGCTTTGCTGTGTCTCGATATTACCGAAGCTATTGTTGATGAAGCAATAAGTAAGAAATGCAATTTGATTATTTCTCATCATCCCCTTTTCTTTAAAGCTTTAAAAAAAATATCTGACCAAAATACACAGGGAAAGCTTATAATTAAAGCTATCCAGAATCAAATTTCACTTTATTCTGCCCACACTAATTTTGATGCTTCCTGGGAGGGTACCAACCGGATTTTATGCGATTTGTTGAAGTTGGAAAATATAGAAATTTTAGACCCTGTGCAGCATCAGTTAAAAAAACTGGTGACTTTTGTACCAATTGAATTTGTTGAAAAAGTTCGGCAAGCAATTTTTGAAGCAGGTGCAGGAGTTATCGGGAATTACGATTCATGTAGTTTCAACGCTGAAGGATACGGCACTTTTAAGGCAAACGAAAACACCAATCCATTTGTCGGGAAGGCAGGGGAGTTGCATCAAGAACCAGAAACAAGAGTAGAAACTGTTTTTCCGTCGTTTTTACAGGGAAAAATTGTGAATGCTTTACTGAATGTCCATCCATACGAAGAAGTGGCTTACGATATTTATTTGCTTGAAAATACTTATCAAAGAGTGGGAATCGGAATGGTCGGATACCTGCACGATCCTATGAAAGCCGGCGCTTTTCTGTCTTATGTGAAAGACTCCTTAAAATGTCGTGTTTTAAAAACCAATAACAGTTCAAAAGATATTATTCAGAAAGTAGCTATTTGCAGCGGAAGTGGTTCCTCGCTTATTCATTCGGCTTTAAAAAACAAAGCGGATGCCTTTATTACTGCTGACCTGAAATATCACGATTTTACAGAATGCCCGTCAGATATGCTCTTGGTTGATGCCGGCCACTTTGAAACCGAAGTACATTTTGTAAGAAAAATATTTGAAATTATTACGAAAAAAAATACTAACTTTGCAATCCATTTATCGGAAAATTGTTCTAATCCAGTAAATTATTTTTAATATGGCAAAAAAAGAAGCTCACGTAGAAACAATCGAATTATCAGTAGAAGAAAAATTAAAAGCATTATTCTCATTACAAACAGTTGACTCACAGATAGATAATATATTAAAACTTCGTGGTGAATTACCTTTGGAAGTTCAGGATTTGGAAGATGAAATTGTAGGTCTGGAAACACGTTTTCAGAAATTTGTTGACGAAATCAAACAAATAGAACAGAAAGCCGGACAAAAAAAGGTTGAAATCAAAAAGGCCGAAGACCTGATTAAAAAATATACCGAACAACAGAAAAATGTTCGTAATAATCGCGAATACGATGCAATCAATAAAGAAGTAGAATTCCAGCAATTAGAAATTCAGCTTTGCGAAAAACATATTAAAGAATTTACTTTCCGTGCTGAAGAATTAAAAGTTGATTCAGGTTCAACCGAAACTTTACTGGAACGTCGCAAAACCGATCTGGAATTAAAAAACAAAGAACTTCAGGAAATTATTGAAGAAACACAAAAAGAAGAAGAACAGTTACGCAGTAAATCATCGGAGCTAGAAAAAATTATTGAACCCCGCTTATTAACCGCTTACAAACGTATTCGTACAAACATGCGCAATGGTTTAGCAGTAGTTAAAGTAGAGCGTGATGCATGCGGTGGTTGCTTTGCTAAAATTCCGCCTCAACGTCAGTTAGAAATCCGTACACGCAAAAAAATCATCGTTTGTGAATATTGCGGACGAATTTTAATTGATCCCGAAATGTAAGATTTTAAAATATAAAAATAAAAAAAGCTGCCATAAGGCAGCTTTTTTTATTCTCCAATCAAATCAAACTCAAACGAATCTTTGATTTTTATATCATAAAAGCGTCCTATACGATATTTATTACGGTCTTCAATAATTACTTCGTTATCAATTTCAGGTGAGTCATACTGTGTACGCCCGATGATGTAATTATTTTCTTTTCTGTCCATGATAACCCGTTGAGTTGTGCCAATAAAACCTTGATTTATGGACGAAGTAATTTCCTGCTGTATCCTCATGATTTCAGCCAGGCGATTTTGCTTTGTTTTTGCAGGAATAGAATCTTTGTAATGCTTATCAGCATAAGTGTTTTCTTCGTGAGAATAGGCGAATGCTCCCAACTTCTCGAAGCGGAAATCTTTAATAAATGCAACCAGTTCGTCAAAATCTTTCTTGGTTTCGCCCGGATGACCGACTAAAATCGTTGTACGCAGATGAAGTCCGGGAATTTGCTTGCGAAGCTTTTCCAAAAGTTGAATTAACTGCTCACGGCTGGTACTTCGTTGCATTAACTGAAGCATATTGTCGCTGATATGCTGGATAGGAATGTCAATATATTTGCAAACTTTAGGATTTTGCGCAATGGTTTCTATTAATTCCTGTGTAAAAAACTGGGGATAGGTATAATGAAGTCTCATCCATTCAATGCCTTTTATATCACTGATTTGTTGAATGAATTGTGCCAAGAGGCTTTTTTTGTGACTGTCTTTTCCAAAATAAGTTAAATCCTGGGCAATAAGAATCAATTCTTTTACTCCCTTTTCTGCCAGCGAATTAGCTTCCAGTACTAAATTTTCAATGCTTTCAGATTTATATTTCCCGCGAATAGATGGAATAGCACAAAATGAACATTTACGATTACAACCTTCAGCTATTTTTAAATAAGCATAATGTGCCGGAGTAGAGATAAAGCGGGCCTGTTCGTTGAACTTATAATTATTCTTGAAATACTGAATGATAGAATTAAAATTATGAACTGTGAAGAATTGATCTACTTCGGGAATCTCCTTTTTTAATTCTTCGAGATAACGTGTAGAAAGGCAGCCAGTAACAAAGATGTTTTTGATAAATCCCTGCTTTTTAAGTTCTACTGCTTGCAGAATAGTATCAATGGACTCCTGCTTTGCGTC
>CAZDUU010000313.1:0-3601 GCA_964508675.1 uncultured Bacteroidales bacterium
AATGGGAAGCATCTGTGGTGGTGGACGCTATGATAACCTTACCGACATATTCGGCATGCCCGATGTATCGGGAGTCGGGATGTCATTTGGTGCCGATAGAATCTATGATGTTTTGGAATCATTGCAGCGTTTTCCGGCTGATTTGGAACAGGCAACCCGGCTTTTTGTAGCTAATTTTATTCCCGAAATGGAGAATGAAGTGTTGGGCCTCTGTCTGAAACTACGCGAAAATGATATAAGTCTTGACATGTTTCCCGATTCACAGGTGAAACTGAAAAAGCAACTCAATGTGGCCAATCAGAAAAAAATATCACTGGTACTTATTCCCGGCGAGGATGAAATTAAACAAAGTAAATACACACTTAAAAATATGAATTCAGGGGAGCAGTTTTTGTTCTCGTTTAATGAACTTATTGATTATTTGAAGAAAATATGAGTATTAAAAGCATTCTTATTATTGTTGTTGGCTTTTTAAGTACATCAATATTCGCTCAACAGGAACCGTTAAAATGGTACACGCTGAAAGAAGCCATTGAACTGAATAAAAAACAGCCCCGTAAAATTTTGATTGATATGTACACCGACTGGTGTGGCTGGTGTAAAAAAATGGATGCCGAAACCTTTCATCATCCAGCAATTGCAGCTTATATTCGTGATAATTTTTACCCTGTTAAGTTTAATGCTGAAACGCACGATACCATCGAATTTAAAGGTAAAAAATATACCAATATGGGAACTGGTCAGCGTTCTCCACATAGTCTGGCCGTCGAACTCATGAATAATAAAATGTCTTACCCTACCATGGTTTATCTGGGCGAAGATCTGAGTTTACTGAGCACGGTACCCGGATATATGAATGCTGCCGATATTGAGCCGGTGCTGGTATTTTTCTCCCGCAATTTTTATAAAATTTATCCTTATGAGAATTTTAAACACGATTTTGATAGGACTTTTAAAGACTCAACTGCTTTCCAGGATAAAGTTCAATGGAAAACATTCAGCGAAGGGATGAAAACAAATAAAAAGAAACTTATTTTCTTTGCCCATTCGGGTTGTATTGATTGCAAGATGATGCTTAAAACCAGCTTTCAACATGATAGTATTGCTAAATATCTTAATCAGCATTTTACCTGTATTAATTTTGATATTTTATCACAGGATACCATTGAATTTAACGGTACAAAATACTATTTTGACCAGAAACAATACCCGTTTCATCAGTTAGCTGTAGTTTTATCCAATGGCCAGATAAACCTGCCCCAGATGATATTTTTAAGCGAACAAAACCAATTAACATCATCAGTTCCGGGTTATTTCCCTGCAAAGAATTTTGATATTCTGCTTCATTTTTTTAACGATGAAGCATATAAAACTTCGAATTGGGAAAATTATATAAAGCAATATAAATCAAATATTCCGTAGTATTTAGCCTAATTTTGTAATAATAGTTGAATAAATTTGTAATTTTGCCAAAAATTAGGTAGGTTTGCACCTCCAAAAAAGACAGATATAATTTTATGGAAGAAAATAACAAGAAATTTGAAAATCAGGACATTGAAGAAAATTTCGAAAATCAGGGATCAGCACTTTCGAAAACCGAACAGTTTATCGACAAGAACAAAAAGAGCATAACATATGTTGTTGCCGGTTTAATAGTTATTATAGCAATTTACTTTATTTATAAGAAGAGCTATCTTTCTCCAATAGAAAATCAGGCACACCAGGAAATGTTTATGGCCGAAAATTATTTTGCCAATGATTCATTTAAGCTGGCTTTGAACGGTGATGGTCAATATCCCGGTTTTACCAAAATAATTGAAGATTACAGCTCCACCAATGCCGGAAACCTTGCCAATTACTATGCCGGTGTTTCTTATTTACATTTAGGACAGTTTGACAATGCCATCAAATATTTGTCAGATTATTCTACCGACGATCCTTTGTTGTATGCAGCAGCAAAAGGTGCTATTGGCGATGCAAACCTGGAGCTCGGAAAATTGGACGAAGCTATTTCAAACTACAACAAAGCTGCTTACGATAAACCTAATCAGTTTTCATCACCTTTTTATTTAATGAAACTGGGTTTTGTTTACGAAAAACAGGAAAAATGGGATAAAGCTCTTGAAATATATCAATTTCTCGAAAAAGAATACAATCGTACCAACGAAGGCAGAAAGATTGAAAAATACATAACCAGGGCAAAGATTAAACTCAACAAAGACGAACTTTAAAAATTATATGGCAACATATTTAAAAAAAGAAACAAAAGGAGAACTTGATGGTTCTCCTTTTTCATTCGGAATAGCAGTAGCCGAATGGAATCCTGAAGTTACCGATACGCTTCTTAAAGGAGCTTTGGATACACTAAAAAAAGCTAAAGTAAAAAAATCAAATATTTCGGTAGTAAAAGTGCCCGGAAGTGTGGAACTGACCAAAGCATCGCAATGGCTTGCCAATACTATGAAATACGATGCTATTATTATGCTTGGATGTGTAGTTCAGGGCGAAACGCGCCATTTTGACTATGTTTGCCAGAGCGTAACGCATGGAGTAACAGAGCTGAATCTTCAGTATGACATTCCGTTTATATTTGGCGTATTGACAACTTTAAACCAAAAGCAGGCATTGGAAAGAGCAGGGGGCAAACTCGGAAACAAAGGAAGCGAATGTGCCGAAACTGCTATCAAGATGGCTTTGCTTAGAAAAAAGAATGAATTTTAATTTTTGACCCCTTTCGGGGAATTCATTCAATATTTTGTGCTATTTTTATGCTATTAAATCTGGCCTGAGTTGAAGTATTTCATTTCAATATGGTTTTTATTAGTATTCAGCTTTATTGCTGTTGCCCAGAGCTATAATTTTAAGCATTATACTGTTGAAGATGGTCTGGTTCACGAGTTTGTCAATGATATTATTCAGGACAGCAGGGGAAATGTATGGTTGGCAACCGGTGGCGGGCTTTCGAAATTTAACGGGGTTGAGTTTACCAATTATACCTCAAAGTTTGGATTAAATTATACGCGCCTGCTTTGCCTGGCCGAAGACGGACAGACAAATATATGGGTAGGTTCATCGCAGGGATTGAACGTGTTCGATGGTGATAAAATCATTTCATGCAAAGAATCCGGGCTTGGAAATAATGTTCTGGCTATTGAAAAAGCATTTAACAATTTAATGTGGGTTTTAACGGATAAAGGGTTAAATCTGGCTACTGTAAGTAGTGATAAAGTTTATTTTAAGCACTTGCCCTATAATCTGGCACATGAGAGCGAAATAAATATTTTCCAGCAGCGCGATTTAAACAATTTTGTTCTTCAGACAGCCTCACACGGAACATATATAGGCTTTGGAGGAAGTTTCTATCACTTTGAAAATAAAAAGCTCTCTTTTATCAGAATGCCTGATTCGTTGAAAGTAATGTCAGCTGCTGAGATTGAAAAAGGCGATATTCTTCTTGGAACCAACAAAGGAATGTTTATATTAAGTAATTTTAAACTAAAACCTTTTGGAAGTAATTTTGTTTCAGACGCTGCGATAATTAAGATAAAAATCAGCAAGTTTAAGGTATGGGCTATTGCTAAATGGAAAGGCGAAAATGATG
>CAZDUU010000314.1:0-3579 GCA_964508675.1 uncultured Bacteroidales bacterium
GCCTATATTATGGAGTGAACAACATCAATTAACTGCCAAACAAATCAAGATTTATTTCAGAAATGATTCTATTTACAAACTTTACCTGAATGAAATAGCTTTTATTATTTCTCATGAGGATTCATCACTCTACAATCAGATTAAAGGAAAAACCATGACCGGGTATTTCAGGAATAATAAGCTCTGTAAAGTAGATGTAAAAGGGAACGGTCAAACAATCTATTACCCCAAAGACAACAATGAAATTATCGGTGCCAATAAAGCCGAAAGCAGCGATTTAACAATTTATATAGACAGCAACGTAGTCAAAAAAATCGTCTTTCTAAAGAAACCTACTGCAACACTTTACCCGTTGAATCAGATCAATCCCAGTGAGTTCAGACTGGACTATTTCAAATGGTACGAATACCTTCGTCCGCTGAAGCCCGAAGATATTTTCAAAAAAGAAAATTAAAGCTTTTAATTCTTTATGTACGAAAGTTTATTAAGTGCCTTTTTATTGGGTTTGATTGGAGGAGTTATTCCGGGGCCTGTGTTAACTGCTGTTTTTACTGAGATACTTCAATCCGGAATTCCAAAAGGAATGCGAATTATTCTGTGGGCAATGCTTATGGAAACTATTATTGCACTTATCAGTCTCTGGATATTTTCTTCTATCCATTATTCTGAAAATTTTTTCTTTGGAATTTCCATTATCGGAAGTGTCATTCTACTCTGGATTTCAACTTCCATATGGAAAGTTAAGTCGGTTGATTCCAAAGAAAAAGTACATTTCAGCCTGGGAAAAATCACAGCAATGATTATGGCTAACGGAATTTTGTGGACATTCTGGATTACCGTATGCATTCCCAAAGCTATCATATTAAGCCAAAAACTATTTCTGGGCGATTATCTTTTTTTGATTTTAGTTGAAATCGGCTGGTTGATTTCTACAATTGCAGTTGCAATCATATTTTCACGATTCAGAAAGGTACTTTCGCACCCCAAGGCAATTCCCGTTGTCTATAAAATATTCTCGCTGGTTTTTATATATTTTGCATTGGATATGCTCATAAAAAGCATCAGATACTTTTTATGCTCCTAATTTGCCTGGGCTGCTTTTCTTATTCTTTTTCGCTCAATTTCGCTTAAAATAATTTTGCGCATACGAATACTTTTGGGTGTAAGCTCTACATATTCGTCATCTTCGATATATTCCAAACATTCTTCGAGTGATTTAATAACCGGAGGAGCAATTTTCACTTTGTCATCACTGCCTGTAGCACGCATGTTGGTCAACTTCTTTGTTTTTGAAACGTTTACCACTAAATCTTCATTTCGTGTATATTCTCCTACAATCTGACCTTCATAAACCTGTTCTCCAACATTGACAAAGAAAAAGCCTCTGTCCTGAAGCTTGTCCAATGCATAAGCAATCACCATTCCTGTTTCCATTGCAATGAGAACTCCATTGTTTCTACCTGCGATATCACCTTTCCATGGTTCATAACCTTTAAAACGACTGGCAGCGATAGCCTCACCTGAGGTAATGTTCATCAACGGAGTACGGTAACCAATTAAACCACGGGCTGGAACGTAAAAGATCAGACGTTGCATATCACCTTTTGGCAACATGGAAATCAGTTCTCCCCTGCGACGATTGATAAGTTCAATGACTTTTCCGGCAACAGCATCAGGTGTATCAACGGTCAGCTCTTCAATTGGCTCACATTTCACGCCATTCACTATTTTTGTAAGTACTACCGGCTTTCCAACCTGGAATTCGTATCCCTCACGGCGCATAGTTTCAATCAGAATAGACAAATGTAGTACGCCGCGGCCATATACCACAAACCTGTCAGCAGAATCGGTTTCTTCGACCCTGAGTGCAAGGTTTTTCTCCGTTTCCTTGAATAAACGCTCACGAAGTTTCTGGGAAGTAACAAATTTACCTTCTTTACCAAAAAACGGTGAATCATTGATTGTAAAAAGCATACTCATAGTAGGCTCATCTATGGGTATAGGAGGCAATGCTTCAGGATTTTCAATATCGGCAATGGTATCGCTAATCTCAAAACCTTCGACACCAGTAATAGCACAAATATCACCACAAACAACTTCTTCTACTTTCTTCTTTCCAAGACCTTCAAACACATACATCTCATATACTTTTGACTTAATAATGCTCCCGTCACGTTTAATGAGATTTATCTGTTGACCTTGCGCCAACTTACCTCTTTTTACCCTCCCTACTGCTATTCTTCCTACATATGAAGAATATTCCATGGAAGAAATCAGCATTTGTACAGTTCCCTCAACATATTTAGGTTCGGGAATACTCGTAATTATTGTATCTAAAAGGTAATTGACATTATCGGTCACATTTAACCAATGCTCTGACATCCATCCTTGTTTGGAAGAACCGTAAACAGTCGGAAAATCTAATTGATCATCAGTAGCACCCAGGTTGTACATAAGCTCAAAAATTTCTTCCTGTACTACATCAGGTTTACAATTTTCTTTATCAACTTTGTTTATTACCACAATCAGCTTCAGCCCCATTTCAATGGCTTTCTGCAATACAAAACGTGTCTGCGGCATCGGTCCTTCAAAAGCATCTACTAACAGCAGTACTCCGTCGGCCATATTAAGCACACGTTCTACTTCACCTCCAAAATCAGCGTGTCCCGGGGTATCGATTAAATTAATTTTGTAATCTTTGTAAAAGACTGAAATGTTTTTTGAGAAAATAGTAATTCCTCTCTCCCGCTCCAAATCATTGGAATCTAACAATAATTCTTTCTGTTCCTGATTTTCTCTGAAAATTTTTGACTGATAGATAATTTTGTCTGTAAGTGTGGTTTTGCCGTGGTCAACATGAGCAATAATCGCAACATTTCTAATCTTCTGCATATATTAATAAAGCTCCATAAAAAATTTTGCAAAGGTAAGTTATTATGTTGAAAGTTCATAAAGGAAAAATCAGAAAGGTGAAAGTAAAAAGTAGAGAGACAAAAATGAAACTAAAAGTTAACAATGTATTTTGAAAAATTGAAATCATGCAATTAAATTCGGAAAAATAGTACATATAACTACTCTATAGATACATTATCAATAAAATATCTGCTTATCCTATACTTTGCAAACACCAAAAGCCTATTTTACAGATTTATAGAGTTAAGAAAAATTTAACAAATAGTATTTGCATTTGTGAAATATTTGTTATCTTTGTACTGAAAAAAATAATGCACTTTATTAACTAACCTCCTTAAGATGATATGATATCAAATTTAACAGAAAAGGACAGAAAAATATTAAAGCAGAAAAGATTAAAAGGATATTCTTTTGCCGTTATTATATTAGTTCTGGGGTTAATTTTCAATGTTATTTATTTTCTTTCAGCGACAGGAAATTTTATTTACTTTGTTGATGCCGGAATTATATTGTTGAGCTGGCTTTTTTGTTATTTCTTAAACAAAAATTTAAATTCTGATTTAAAGGGAAACGAGAAAGAAATCATTAAAAAAACTGTAGAGAAAAAAATGGTGGAAAAAGGAAAAACTAAATATCTTATTTTGGTAAATGATAAGCCATATAAAG
>CAZDUU010000315.1:0-3578 GCA_964508675.1 uncultured Bacteroidales bacterium
ACCTCTACTCATCTCGTATGCCGTCTTCTGCTTGAAAAAAAAAAAAAAAAAACTCCCCCACAAACATAAAGAAACTGATCAAAAGAAAATAAAACAACCACAAATAAAAAAAATCTTAAATAATTGTATAAAAAATTAAAAATTGAATTAAAATTTTTAAAAACAAAAATTTAAAAATTCAAAATAAAAAAAGGTTCAACTCTTTTTGTAAAAATTTTGAAAATAAAATAGACAATAAATTTTTAACTATGAAAAAAATAAATTTTTTACTATTGGTGCTTCTCTTAGGAAGCTTTGGTTTATGGGCACAGACTCAAAGTGCAAAAATTACTTTTACTGAAGAGACTTATGATTTCGGTAAAATTGCAGAAGAAAAAGGTCCTGTAACAAAGGAATTTTCATTTACAAACACAGGTGCTCAGCCTGTGATTATTCAAAATGTAAAAGCTTCATGCGGTTGTACAACACCTGATTGGACAAAAGATCCTGTTTTACCTGGAAAAAAAGGTTTTGTAAAAGCTACCTATAATCCTCAGGGACGCCCCGGACCATTTAATAAATCAATTACAGTAACTAGTAATGCTGAAAACTCAAACGTAGTGTTAATCATTAAAGGCGAAGTTACACCCAAGCCAAAAACTATAGAAGACGATTATCCTATGCAAATCGGAGGTATTCGTTTAAAAACCAATCATCTTGCTTTTATTAAAGTTTTCAATAACCAGATTAAAACGGATAGTGTTCAAATAGTAAATACTTCTGCTGAAAATGTAAAAATTACTTTTAACAACATCCCGGAACACCTTTCAGTTAAAGCAATTCCTGCTGAATTAAAACCAAATCAAAAGGGTAATATTGTTGTAACATATGATGGTAATAAACAAAAAGAATGGGGTTTTATTATGGACCGTGTTGATTTGATGCTTAATGGAAAATCTGACCCGAATAATCGCCTTTCAGTTAGCGCAACAATTGAAGAAGATTTCTCAAAAATGACACCTGAACAGAGAGCAAATGCTCCCAAAGCAAATTTTAATACCAAAGAATTTAATTTTAATACCTGCACAGAAGGCGAAATAAAAGATTATGACTTTGTATTAACAAATGACGGTAAATCAGATTTGATTATTCGTAAAGTGAAAGCTTCTTGTGGCTGTACCGCAGTAACACCTGCTGAAACAGTTATTAAACCAGGAAAATCAACAACAATTAAAGCTTCTTTTAATTCATCAGGTAAACCTGGCAAGCAAAATAAGACGATCACTGTAATTACAAATGATCCCGATAATGCTAATGTAACTTTACGCGTTACAGGTGAAGTTCTGAAAAAAGACCAGCCACAGCAACCTAATAGTGGTAATAAATAATACAAAATAAAAGAAACTAAAAACGCTAAGCTGAATTTGTGCTTAGCGTTTTTTTTTATAGCTTTGCATATGTATTAGATAAGATGATTACAGCTGAAAATATTACAAAAAGTTACGATTCATTACAGGTACTAAAAGGTGTCTCTTTGACAATAAATAAAAGTGAAATTGTTTCAATTGTAGGTGCAAGCGGTGCAGGTAAAACAACACTCCTTCAGATTCTTGGAACACTTCAGCAGCCTGATCAGGGAACCGTGATGATTGATGGAGTTGATGTGCATAAATTGAAAGATACCGCTTTGTCAAAATTCAGAAATAGAAAAATTGGTTTTGTTTTTCAGTTCCATCATTTATTGCCCGAGTTTACAGCGTTGGAGAATATTTGTATTCCAGGTTTTATTTCGGGACGATCTAAAACTGAAGTAGAAAAGCGAGCAAAAGAACTATGCGAGTTTATGAATATTCAACACAGAATGTCGCATAAACCTCATGAACTTTCGGGTGGGGAAAACCAAAGGGTGGCAATTGCCAGAGCACTGATCAATAATCCCGAAGTTATTTTTGCTGATGAGCCATCAGGCAATCTGGATTCTCAGAATACACAGGAGCTGTTTTCGCTTATGTTGTCACTACGTGAGCACTTTAATCAAACTTTTGTGATTGTAACTCATAATTCTGATTTAGCAGGTGTTTCAGATCGTGTCTTTCATATGGCGGACGGAAACATCGAAAGAGAACACTTTCTTAATAACCAGACTGTTTTAAAGTTTTAAGAAAAAGGAACTGATTAATGCAAAAATTCCAAATGAGGTAATTATTATCCCCATTATTTTATTCATCCACCACAACCTTCGCAGACGAAATTTTTTACGAAAAATATTTATTGTATTTACAAGAATAATCCACCATGCTGAAGCTCCAATAAATATTCCTGCTACAACCTCGAGCATTTCGTACCATTTGCTTTCTTTTGGAATGATTCCAAAACCTGCAAATACGGCCCCAAATACAAAAACGGTTAATGGATTTGATAAAGTCAGTAAGAAAACTGAAGCGAAATCAGCCCAAAGATTATTGTTTTTATTTCTTTGTTTTCTGATCTGAATCGCCGGATTTGTCAAAAAAAACTTTAATCCTAATCCAAGCAATATAATGCCGCCACCAATTCTTAAGTAAAGTTGCTGTGTTTGAATAAAATTATGTACCGCACTGATTCCAAAAGCAGCCACAATTGCAAAAAATGTATCGGCCATTGCTGCCCCGAATCCTGAAGTGATTCCGTTGATACGTTTGCCGTTTAATGTTTTTTGGATACAGATAAGACCAATTGGCCCTAAAGGAACAGAAGCAGAAAAACCTATAATAATTCCGTTTATGAGGTACAAAAAATTCATTGAACAAAATTACAAGAATTAGCCTATAAAAAAAAGTGAAATATGAAAAAAATAATTTTTACTGAAATGAAGAGAAAGAGGGATTGTCAACTTTGTTCCCTTTTTCGTCCCAAGAGGTTTGCCTTACATTTTTATCGTTGCTGAAAATAATTTCTGATTTTTTCTGACCATTTTTATAATAAAAAATAGAGGGTCCATCTTTAATGCCATTTTTATATGAACAATAGCGTTTTTTATTCCCATTTTCGTAAAACCAAATCCATTCACCATCTCTGAGTCCATCTTTAACATTCCCGCCTAATCCCAATTTTCCGCTGGGAAAAGTAGTTACACATTTGCCGGTAAAAGGAGTTTTAGAATCCTGTTCATAAAATAAGCCGTTTCTTTCTTCCAAATCATCATATTTAACCACTTTTTGCGCTGACGATGTTATTGCAAAAGCGAGTATAAATAATATGGTTAATAATTGTTTCATTTCTTTGCAAACGTACAAATTTATAAAATAATAACCAAGAGTTTTTAACAAAGTAAATAAAAAAAGAGGAGTTTAACTCCTCTTTTTTAAAATAAGCCGGAAATATTTCCATTATTGTCGATATCAATGATTTCAGCACTTGGAATATCAGGCAATCCGGGCATTCTCATTATTGTTCCTGCAATTGGAATAATAAAACCTGCACCAGATGCAATTTCAATTTCCCGGATTTTTACTGTAAAATCTCTTGGACGCCCTTTTTTTGCGGGATCATCAGAAAGAGACTTTTGAGTTTTTGCCATGCAAATAGGCAATTCGGAATAACCGAGCTTTGTGAACTCT
>CAZDUU010000316.1:0-3578 GCA_964508675.1 uncultured Bacteroidales bacterium
GCTTTTGGTGATTCAGATATTTTCCCTTTTAAAGAGTAATTTCCTGATTTTTTGAAATTGAAAATCATGGGGTTCAGTTTATCATCAGGAGAATAAAAATGCCAGTCTTTTTCAGGTTTTGCTTTTAAAATAATTTGGCATTCATTTGCAGACTTGCTTTTTACTTCATAACTCCAGGAAACGTGTTTTTTTACCTGACCGTAACCATTTGATATTATTAGAACTGGAAAGGATAATAAAAAGGCTAATATTCTCATAAATTGATTTTTAAACATGCAAATATATACATATTTTTAGTTAAAACGTTTTAGTTAAACTTAAAAAAATCAAAAAACAAACAATGATAGTATTTCAACAAAAAAATTGATAAAAAAGAAATTAAAACTTTGCTATTATGAAAAAAAAATATATATTTGTGCATTGTATTCTATTAAGCCCCTAAATATCAATACTATGAAAAATAAAGTTATTTTTTTAGCATTATTTTTATGTACTTTTTTTATTGCTAAAGCGCAATTTTCAATTTACAACATTGCAGCTTCAAGTCCCTCAAATGCAAATCAGTTGGTTGATAGATTGGTCGGAACAGGAGTTACATATTCAAACCCAACGTTTTCAGGAAGTTATGGGGGCACCGAGGCAGGAAATGCAGGTTTTTTTAGTGGGGGAACAGCTGTAGTTGGTATTAACAATGGAATTATTTTATCGTCAGGGAACGTAGGAAAACATTGGGCAACTAACACATATATTGCTGGTACAAATACTTATTATAACCTGGGTTCTGAAACTGGAACTGGTTCAGATGCTACTCTTAATGCTGTTGTCGGTGCAACAACTTACGATAGAGCAGTTTTAGAATTTGATTTTGTTCCAGAATCTAATTATATAGAATTTAAATATGTTTTTGCATCAGAAGAGTACAATGAATGGGTAACTGACATTTATAATGATGTGTTTGGTTTCTTTGTTACAAGTTTGGAGTCGGATGGTTATAATTATTCAAGCAAAAATATTGCAATTGTACCAGGTACTACTAATACAGTAGTTTCGATAAATAATGTAAATAATGGTCAATGTGCTGATCCTACGAATACACCTTGGGGATCCGGTGCAGGACCATGTACTAATTGTGCATATTATATAGATAATACTATTGCAGGAAAGCAAATTGAATATGATGGTCTGACAACAGTTTTGACAGCTTCGTGTGCTGTCACACCATGTAAACATTACCACATGAAAATTGCTGTTGCAGATGTCAGTGACCAATGGTTAGACAGCGGAGTCTTACTTGAAGAAAACAGTTTTACGAGCCCGGTGATTAACAATATAGGATATACAACTTCAAATCCTGTAGCCGGAAGCGGAACAAATATGGTTGAAGGGTGTAGTAACGGAACTTTGACCTTTTCCCTCAATACTGTAACACCAATGAACAGAAATGTTCCATTTACTTTGGGCGGTACAGCTCAGTTTGGTGTAGATTATTACACTATTCCGGATATATCGGGAACATATACTGCTCCAAACAATTATTATGTTACTATTCCGCAAAATCAAATTTCAACTACTCTGATAATTGTTCCTATTTCAGATGGTTCAGTAGAAGGAACTGAAAGTATTGATTTTGGAATACAGACGAACCTTTGTGGTACACCAATTATTAATTCGGGAACCGTTTATGTTTTAGATAATTCAACACCATTTTCAACTTCATTAACTCCGACTGTAGACATTTGTAATGGAAATTCAACAAGTTTATCCGTTTCTGTCAATGGAGGTCAGACACCTTTTTCCTATAGCTGGAGCAGCGGGCAGAATGCCGGTACCATATCTGTTAATCCAAGTTCTACGACATCTTATATTGTTACTGTTACTGATGCATGCGGAGTTACATCAACATCTTCAAGTACTGTGAATGTAAATCCGGTCCCTTCAGTTATCCCTTCTGTCTCTACTCAGGCAATTTGCAGTGGAAATTCAACAAATATCTCTATTGGTTCGAATGTCTCAGGCGCAACCTATTCCTGGACAGCAACTCCAACTGGTAATATTACAGGATATTCTAACGGATCCGGCAGCGATATTCAACAAAGTCTGACAAATAACGATGCAACTCCGGGAACTGTTACTTATTCTATCATAGCAACAGCAAGTGGATGTACCGGCAATCCGGAAACAGTAGTTGTTACAGTAAATCCTACGCCGAACATTAGTTCAGTAGATGTACTTCCTAATACAGTATGCATCGGGACACCTGATGGTTCCATTACAGTTAATGCCACAGGTGGGACAGCTCCTTTAAATTACTCTATTGATGGCGGGGCTTTACAATCAAATAATGTTTTTACTCAATTAGGTACAGGTAATCATAACGCCTTAGTACAAGATGCCAATGGATGCCAGGCAACTTACAATAATATTCAGGTAAATGGAACAAGCGGTCTTACTATAAATCAGGTTCAAACTACTGATCTTACTTGTTATGGTATTAATACCGGTGTTATAACTATTGATGCTACAGGTGCTGCACAATATAGTATTGACAATGGAGCAAACTGGCAGCCGGTAAATACGTTCAATAACCTTTCAGCAGGTACTTATTCTATTTTAGTTCAGGATGCTGGTCAGTGTCTGGCTACTTCAACTGCTGTGGTAAATACACCAACTGAACTTGCTGCAACATTCACAACTGTTGACGAATTTTGCGGAGCACCGGGAAGTGCCCATGTACTAGTAAGTGGAGGAACTCCCGGATATCAATATTTATGGTCAGATAATACTATATTAGATTCTATTTCAAATGTTTCCTCCGGAAGCTATTTTGTGACAGTTACAGATGCAAACAGTTGTACAGCTATTTTTAATACTTCGATAGGAAGTATTCCGGCGCCTGTCATAAATAATATTTTAACAAATAATATTTTATGTCATAATACAGCAACCGGTTCAATAACAATTCAAGCAACCGGAGCGCAATACTACAGTATTGATAACGGCTCAACATGGTCGTCAAACTCAACATTTAATGGACTACCTGTTGGTACGTATAATGTAATTATCAGGGATGCAAACAGCTGTACTGATTATGATGTGGTTACTTTGACATCTCCATCAGCCATGTCTGCCGAAACATCATCTGATCCTGAAATTTGTGGTGCCCCCGGTGGTGCTTCAGTAAATATTAGCGGGGGAGTTGCTCCATATACTTATTTATGGTCATCAGGAGACACAACATCTTCAATACATGGAATTTATCATGGAACCTATATGGTGACCGTTACCGATTCAAACAACTGTACTTCACTTTTCTCTATTGAAGTGGATTATCAGGGTGGGAATGCGCAGTTGACTTATGTCTCAGATAATGTTGCCTGTCATGGTGATTCAACAGGAAATATCGTATTGACAGTTTCTAATATCACACCCCCTTATACCGTAAATTGGTCTCACACTTCTGATACCAGCCTTGTGCAGCAAAATTTACCCGCAGGCGCTTACAATGTTACTGTTTCAGATACATATGGATGTACTACTTATGCAACAATTGCAATTGGAGAACTACAGTTTTTATCTGT
>CAZDUU010000317.1:0-3572 GCA_964508675.1 uncultured Bacteroidales bacterium
GTGATTCCAGACCTGTGCACCGTTATTAAAAATTCCGCCATCGGCTTCTTTTATTATGGTAACCAAATCGGCATTTTCGAATTTTGTGCCCGGAATAAGATTATTAAGGTTATTTACATAAGCCTGATGATGTTTCCCATAATGAAATTCCATTATTTTCTGACTGATTACGGATTCCAATGCATTTAATGCATAAGGCAAAGCGGGTAATTCATGTTTCATAATATAATTATTTTAATTTAACTCTCTATCAATTGTTTCAGACGTTCTACCTGGGTTTGTTTATTTACTTCGCGCAACTTATTTGCTGTTTCGGTAAAATACTGATGTGCAGATAAAAATTTAATTTGCAATTTATTCCAATCATCCATTGAACCAATCAGCTTCTGCTCATGTAATTCTTTATATAGCGTATTGGATACAGGAATAAAATCGCTTCTTCCCAGATAATCTAGATCAGAGTCGCAGATGATGCGTTGCAATAATGTTTGTGGCTTTGGCGGAAGTTCGGTCGCTTTAATAATATCGCATATTATAGCAATCTGTTCATTGCTGTAATTAAATTTTGGAAGAATTTCCGCAGCTATCTGGGCACTGATAAGCTCATGTCCCTTGGATTGAACCGTTTGTCCCGAATCGTGAAACAATGCAGCTGTTTTCAGTAGCAACATCTCTTCGTCACAAATTCCTTCGCCCCTGCCAATAATTTCAGACTGAATCACCACATCCATCGTATGTTTGAGGTTATGGTAATACAAATATTTAGGCAGTTCACGTTCCAGTTTATCCAATATAAACTCTTCCAGATCGTCATAACGGACAATCTGAAGTTTTGTAATAAATGTCTGATTTGGCTTTTTGCCTTTACTGTCTGATGAAAATTCTGGCAAATAACCGGTCACCTGGTACAGGTTCATATCTCCAACGTATTTAACAGGCAACTTACCAAGATAACGACAACGGAAATATGCTGAAATCAATTCCCTTGTTTGCTCAGAAATGATTATTTTACCATTTTCTGCAGCAGCTTCAATTCGACTGGCAATGTTCACCGTTTCACCTTTAACTTCGTACGATTCTCTCTTTTTCCCTGAAACAGAAACCGTTACCGGCCCGGAGTGAATTCCCATATTGATTTCCCAGATTCGCTTACCGGCTCCAAACAGTTGCTCCTGAAACAGCTCAAATTCATGCTGTATTTCCATCGCAGCCAAAACCATTTCAATAGGATTTGTTCTGTTTTTCTTGGGAATCCCGCCTACCAACATGATGGTGTCGCCTACTGACGAAACTTTTTCGATATTATATTTCCTGATTATTCCGTCCATGATGAAATAAAAGCGATCAAGCTCATCTATCAATTTCTGGGGATCGGCTTCATCAGAAAGTTTTGTAAAACCGCGAACATCGGCAAAAAGCACTGTTGCCATTTTAAAGCGAAGGCTTTTCTTATCAGCTGATTCATGCTGAACCCTGATTTTTAAACGCTCTACTTCATCGTTTAGCAAATTATTTTGCTCCATCAGTTCTTTATTTCTCTGAAGCAATTCCCTGTTTTGCTTTTTTTGCTCCTCCAGTTGCTTTAAGAGGTCGTCCAATTCCATAGCTTAATATGTTTTTGTCATAGATGACGGGATAACAATTACGAAATCTGCCTTTCCTTTTATTTCATCTTCAGGTGGATTATTAATATCATCTGCTTCTACAGAGCTAATGGTTACTATTTTCAAATCTTTGCGCAACTGCTTTAAATACCAAATAATTGCCTGGTAATTATCGCTATGATATGAACCATTAAAATGATAAAAAAGCCACTTATTAGGCAAATACTTTGCAATAAAATAAGCCATTGTGGCATCCTTTATCGCCTGCGCTTTCGGTAAATTAGTATTGGCATGCATTTTACCCATTCCGCCCATAGAAAGCATTCCTTTGTAGCACTCAAGATTTTCGTCATATTTAATGGGAAGAGGAGCAATATATTTCTTTGCTTCTTCTGAAAGACTATCAAGACTTTCGAAACCTCCGCGTGCAACCTTTGCTGCATAACGACGGGGAATATTGGTAGCAATCAGCGATATTCCATTTTGATAACACAAATCTACGATGGGTTTATAATCTGTCTGGTAATTGGGCCATAAACGAACATTTTCTTCCCATTTTGACATGGGAATCAAGTGCTGAAACAACTCGTTTATTACCAATTGATTATCCGACTCAAACATTTCAGCACCAACCACGATATTTCTGTTTTTCTGTTTAATCAAATCGCTTAAAATTTCATATTCCATCCAGTGACAGACAGAGTTATTATGCAGCTCACCAAAAAAAACAACGTCCGCCTGTTGGCATCTTTCAAGTATCTTATCATAAGTCATTGCTTTAGCTGACGAGTCATATATAGCATAAGCGGCCTTATTCTGCCCAAACAATGATGTGCTTGAAAACAATACGATAATCAAAAATAATCTAAAAAACATATTCATAAATCGTGCGTTTATATTTGTATGAAAAATCTTTGCTAATTTAGCATAAAATTATGAGGCAAATTCTGACGATATCGTTTTTTTTAATTTTATTTACACCTCCCTATTTAAGTCGCTCACAATCAGCAATTTCTCTTGAAGCCCATACTATAGGAGGTCACTTTTTCGAAAATCCAAATCTTCAGTATTACGAAAACAATCTTGACTCTTTGGGTAATTTTTGTACAGAACCGGGTTTGATGCTTTCTTATGAATTCTATATTAAAGATAACTGGCTGTCACTTCAACTCTCTACCTCTATTTTTGCAGATGCTGCCGGGTTAACTGCCGGGTTTTCAAAATTCTCATTACGTTATCTGTTTTTTCATAAGTATCGCAATCAGCTTTATATTGATGTAGCGCCGGCATTAACCTATCGTCGCTCATGGGATGTGTTAGGTCCTCTTTACAAACCCGAAACAACCTATCAGCGGAACGGTAAAATGGAATACCGTGTTGCATTTATCGGGAAACTGGAATACGATATTTTTCTGGGAAATAAAAATGATTTAAGTATGAGTATTATGTATGGTAATTCATACAAAACATTTTCATTTATGATAGGAATGCGGCACTGGCTAAACACAAATGTACGATTCACAAAAGACTGTAATTGTAATCATTTTAAGAAAAAAGGCTTTTTCAAAAGACTATTTAAAAGATAAAAAAAGGGGTGAAACTATTTTTTCACCCCTTTTCTTTATTCTAAAAAACAAACTATTCTTCTTTTTTTGCTTTGGGAGCTGCTCTTTTAGTGGTTTTCTTTTCTGCTTTTACTTCTGTAGTTTTTTCAACTTTTTCCACTTTTGTTTTCTTTACTTTTTCTGCAGCTGGTTTTGTTTTTGCTGAAAAGTTTGCTTTGTTCTTTTTACGTGGACGACGAACCCCATAGGATCCGATTGAAATTTTTCCACGACGAGATTTTTGGTCACCTTTTCCCATAATTGTTTTTGTTTTAGGTTATTGATACGTTTCTGTTAGTTTTTTAGTTTGAACTTCCTGATTATCAACATAAACTATAGGTATCTTAAAAACATCCCCTATATC
>CAZDUU010000318.1:0-3533 GCA_964508675.1 uncultured Bacteroidales bacterium
TTCTTTAGGAACTCCTGTTATTTGTTCGGTAATTTCCAGTGAATATTTTTCAACTACTTTTTTTAGATGTTCAAATGCTTCTGTTCCGCCCTCAACCCTTTCTTCAATAAACGAATAATTGACCAATCCTTTTTCAATAATCACATTCATCATTCCATTCAGCAATGCAACATCGGTTGCAAGTTTTGGCTGGAGAAAAACATCTGCATATTTGACCAATGGCGTCCATTTGGGATCTATAACGATTATTTTCTGCCCTTTGGCTTTTCCACGTTTCACATATGTTGCAGTAATCGGGTGCGTTTCAATGATATTATTTCCAATCACAATTAAACAATCCGTTGTTTCAAAATCTTCAATAGAATTACTTCCGGCTCCATCACCAAATGATTTAATCATAGCAGTTACAGTAGAAGCATGGCAAAGACGGGTACAATAATCGACATTATTATTTCCAAAGGCTAATCTGATAAACTTCTGAAAAATATAATTATCCTCATTACTACATTTGGCAGAACTATATCCGGCAAGAGCTTTTGATCCATAATTTTGTTTTATTTCATTGAATCGTTGTGCTACATATGCCAATACCTCATTCCAACTTACCTTTTCAAACTTCCCTTCCTTTTTAATCATGGGATGCGTCAGACGCTTTTTATCATTCGCATACTGATAACCAAAACGGCCTTTAACACATAAACGCCCATCGTTTGGTGACAAGCCTTCGACTCCGATTATGCGTACAATTTGATTGTTATTGACCCAAACTTCCGTCTGGCAACCCACTCCACAGTATGGACATGTTGTAATAATTTTTTTGTCAATAGCATTGATATCAATTTTTTCACGGTTGGGTTTTTCGACAATAGCACCGGTCGGGCACAGTTGAATGCATTCACCACATCCGTCGCATTCAGAATCGCCCCATTTCCCATAACCGGCCACAATATATTTAATAATCCCTCTTTGTGCAAAACTCAATACCCCTTTTCCCTGAATTTCTTCACAAGCTTTAATGCATCTGAAACATTTGATACATTTTGATGAATCGTATGTCAAAACTGGAGAAGTATCATCCATAACCTGAGGGATGGATGACCAGATTGGTTTAACAAGTCTGTCAGAAAAATTTTTCAAACCATACTTTTCGATCAGGGGTTTCATTTCATCAAAGTATGTACTATCGTCATCTTCATTGTGTTCGGCAAGCAGATAGGAAAGTGTCTGTTTTCTGCTTTGTTCAATTTCTTCGTCAAAGGCGGTAACTTTCATACCGTCTTTTACCTGAACCGTACATGACATAATAAAACCGTTTTGTCCCTCAATCTTAACCACACATAAACGGCATGCTCCGGTAGGGCTTAAGCGGTGATAAAAACATAAGCCCGGAATTTCAATTCCATTTTCACGGGCTGACTGTAAAAGATTTGCTCCTTCAGTAGCTTCAATTATCTTATTATCAATAGTAATGTTCACTTTTTTCATAACTATTTAACCAATCAGTTCAGCTTTAAAATAATGAATTATAGATCTTACAGGTAAAATCGGGCTTTGACCAAGAGGGCAAAGTGAATTTTTAGCCATGTATTCCGCTTGATTTAATATCCAGGTTAAATCTTCTTCGCTTAATGAATCTTTATTTATTTTATCGGATATTAATGTAGTTCCTACTCTGCAAGGCACACATTTTCCACATGATTCATGTTTAAAAAATTCCAAAATAGATTTTAACATGTTTTTCAAATCTGTTTTATTATCAAAAACAATTACAGCACCGGAACCAAGTGTTGCACCCTGCTTTTTTAATGTTTCATATGCCAAAGGTGTATCTAACATTGCGATATCAACAAAAGTACCTGCAGCACCTCCTAAAATTGCTCCTTTAAATTCAAAACCATTTTTCATTCCTCCACAAATATCAAAAATCAATTCTCTTAATGTGATTCCCATTGGTAGTTCAAATACACCTGCCTTATTCACATTTCCACTGACACAGAATATTTTTGTTCCCTTTGATTCTTCTGTTCCGATAGATTGATATTTCTCATAGCCTTCCTGAATGATAAAAGGCAAGTGACTGAATGTTTCGACATTATTAATCAATGTAGGCATTCCCCATAATCCTTTTTCAGCCGGAAACGGAGGTTTTATTCTTGGATAACCGCGCTTCCCTTCTATTGATTCTATTAATGTCAGTTCCTCGCCGCAGAGGTATGAGCCGGCACCTGAAAAAACATCAATGTCGAAGGAAAATCCCGTGTTAAAAATATTTTCACCTAAATAACCTTTTTTATAAGCTTGCTGAATGGTACTTTTAATAGTTGAAATGGATTGGTAATACTCACCTCTTATGTAAACATAGCCATATCTTGCTCCAATAGCATGTCCGGCTATCATCATCCCTTCAATCAACACAAAAGGATTATTTTCCATGATATATCTGTCTTTGAAAGTACCCGGCTCACCTTCATCAGCATTGCAAACCACGTATCTTACTTCACATTCCTGACATGAAGATCCGGTAAACTTTTGTTTTACCCCTGTAGGGAATCCGGCACCTCCTCTTCCTCTTAACCCAGATTTTTCAATTTGTAAAATAACGTCTTCAGGTTTAATAGACAGAGCTTTTTTAATGGCCATAAAACCTCCGTTGATTTCATAATCATCGAAACTAAGAGGGCTTATTTTACCAACATTTTTAAGTGCAATATGAAAATCATCAAATGACATATTTATCTCTTTGTCTTTAGTTCATTGATAATCTGATCTATTTTTTGAGCATTTAAATCTGTGTACACGTCTTCGTTTACCATCATAGAAGGAGCCTTACCACACCGACCAAGACATTCTGTATGTTCAATAGTAAAAATTCCATCAGATGAGGTTTCTCCTTCAGAGATACCACAGAGATTTTCGATATGCTCAACCAAACTCTGGCTGCCCATCATAGAACAAACCGGCGATTTGCAAAGCCGGATAATGTATTTACCACGGGGTTTCACACTAAACATTGAGTAGTACGACGCAATCCCATACACCTGTCCCTTTGTCAGTTTGAAATACTTTGCTGTTTCGTCCAGTATTTCTTTACTTAAATAGTGTTGAGGATGCTTATCCTGCAACTCATGCAGCGCTTTTAACACATTTTCGCGCTTAGGAGCAAATTGCATTAGCAGGTTAATAATATTTTCTTTATTCATTTTGTGCATATTTTTCGGCTGTTAATATATCTTCGGGGTAATTTATGTTAAAAAATATTTTTTCCGGATTTTCATCTATATCAAAATAATAGAAATTTAATTCATGGAAAATCGAACGGATTTTGTAAACTCCATTTTTAATATTTTTCTCAACAACAGGGAGTACTGATCTATGATATACAGCATGCATAGGTTCTATTCCGTTTTTATGTCGAGGAATAAGAGCTTGAACTTTTGATAATTCTATAATTTCAATCATTTTTTGGATAATATGACTCGTTAAAAAAGGCATATCACATGAAAAAACAAATACGTATTCGTTTTTCGAATTCA
>CAZDUU010000319.1:0-3529 GCA_964508675.1 uncultured Bacteroidales bacterium
TATCGGCAAGATAGAATTGTTTGGATGAAGAATATCCCAATGCAGTTAAAGAAACCAGTTTCTTCCTGAAAACTTTAAAATTGCGTCCCAGAGTAATGCTTACACTTAAATCGGGCATTGCATTCAAAGAATATAGGCCCCAGTTATTGTTTAAAGATTTGGCAGCAACGAATAATTGATTGTTTGATAATGAATTTAATGTAGAAGGAAAATTATCGGGTAGGTTTCTGTATCCGTTATTGAATCCAAGAAATTCGGTAATACCCTGGTTGTCAGAATAGAAAGGCTTAAATGAAGTATATTGGTTAATGCGTGATCCAAGACTGATATTGGTAAAATTACTATCCACATATTTTTTTGTAAGAACCTGAATCATACCACCGCTAAAGTCACCGGGAAGTTCGGCAGAACCGGTTTTATAAACCATCACACGTTCAATTACACTGGAAGGAAGCATATCAAATGCAAAAGCTTTCTTATCATTTTCAAAACTTGGAGTCGATGCTTCATTTAAAAGGGTAGAGTTGTATCTGTCTGATAAACCGCGAATAGTAACAAAGCGATTGTCTGTAATCGTTATTCCGGGAATACGTTTAATGACTTCGGCTGTGTTTTTATCCTGATTTCTGGTGATTTGTTCGTTTGAAACCCCGTTTACAACCTGTTCGCTTTTTTTCATATCCTGAATTACTGAAGCTTCAGTATGAACAACACGTTGGGCAACCACACTAATTTCATTCAGGTTTAATGAACTTTCGCTTAAGAAAAGTTCTATATCATTTTTGTTGGTACTTATCTGAAATTTTTTGAGTGTATCGGGCTGATACCCGACATAGCTGATTACAATATCGTAAATTCCATTTTTAACGTTGGAAATTTTAAATTGTCCCTCTAAATTGGTTGAAGCACCCCATGATGTTCCGATAATAAAAACTGATGCTCCCGGAAGTGTTTCATTTGTTTTTTTGTCGAATACTTTACCGCTGATAGATACAGACTGGGCTTTTAATAATAAAAAGCTTAAAACAAATAAAGAACTGATTATTAACCTTTTCATTTTACATAAATTTATCACTGCAAATAAAATTTTTCAATGCAAAGAAAAAGTTAAGGGTGTTTTAAGAAATTGTTAAAACTGATTATTCCTCTTCACCCGACTCTGTTTTCTGAACTTTTGATTTTCCCCAGAAGTTGTTGTGTGGGTAAAAAATATCAACCATTGCCCGTTGATTAATAGGATGATCCGTTTTTTTGTTTTTCAAAACAATAACGGTAATCGTATCTTTAGGAATTCGCATAATTACAGACTGGTATCCCTGCCACCATCCGGAGTGAAAATAAACCGGTAATGTATCATTCAAAAAGTACATTTTCCATCCAAACCCATAGAAAACATTACTTAAACGGGTTCTGGTCTGTTTGGAGAATGCGCTGTCTATATAATTTTTAGGTAAAATATAACCTTTATATAAGGAGGTGTCCCATTTGTGCAAATCGTCAACAGTAGTGAAAATGCCTTTATCGCCTTTAATTCCGTTCAGATAACAGAACTTGGCTTCCTGGTATGGTGAGAGGTAACCGGTTGCCACTGAAATATTATCGGGAACTTTATTTTCGTATAAATCGTTGTATAAGAAAGTATGTTTCATTCCCAGAGGGTCGAATACATTTTTTTTCAGATATTCTTCAAAAGAAAGCCCTGAAATTTTTTCAACGATGGCTGCCAGAAGAACATAACCAGTGTTACTATATTGATAGCGTCTGTTGGGTCTTGAATAAGTTTTTTCATGCAGATTCGTCATATATTCAACAACTTGTTGGTTGTTCATGAGTTCATCTTTGTTTAGCGAAGAGTTTTCAAGTTCATATATATAATTAGGTAATCCTGAGCGGTGTGTAAGCAGCATTCTGATAGTTATGCCTGAAAAAGGGAAGTCGGGATAAATAGTACAGACGTCCTGATTCAGAAGTAGTTTTCCTTGCGAAATAAGCTGAAGTACTGCTATTGCAGTAAATTGCTTTGACATAGAGCCAATCTGAAAAGCTGTTTGTGTAGTGACCGGAGTTCTCAATTTCCGGTTGGAGTAACCATAGGCATCTTTGTATATTATTTGTCCTTTATAGCTTACAAGAACAGCACCTGCAAAATTTCCCCAACGGAATTGCTTTCTAAAAAAATCATTTATTCTTTTTCTGATTTCAAAAGCTTCTTTGGTGACAAAATATTTTTCAATTGATTGGAAAGATTTTTTTGAAACAGCACATTTTGCCTGATTTTTCTGGCGAACAGAAGACGACTGTGCAGCATATATAACTATGAAAATGATTGCAAAAAACAACAATGCTGCTACAACCTTCCGCATGGACTAAATTTGATGATTTGTTTGCAAAATGGCAATTAAAATTGAAAAAAGCAAATTTTAATAAGTATTTAACTTTTATTTTCTTCGGATTGAACACGAATAGCTTCTAAATGAATTGCTTCCAAAAGTAATTTAACAAAGTCTTCGTTTAGTCTTAATTCTTCAGCTTTTTTGGTACGGCTATCAATAATTTCTTTCCATCTTTTTAATTGCAGAATAGGGATATTATGATGTTTTTTATATTGGGCCATCTGGCGTACAACATCCATTCTTTGTCCCATTAGTTCTATAAGCTGAATATCTATTGAATCAATTTTCTCTCGTAGACGAAGTAATTCAAGATGTTCCATTTCTGCCTGTTTCTGGCAGTATGATAATGAATTTAATAGTTTGTGCAGTTTTAGGGGTGTTAACTGTTGCCGTGCATCACTCAATGCAACTTCAGGGTTTATATGACTTTCAATCATCAATCCATCGTAGCACAAATCCAACGCTTTCTGAGCTATTTGTCCTACATATTTAGTATTGCCTGCAATATGACTTGGGTCACAGATTACGGGTATTTCCGGGTGCAAAGTTCTTAAATCAATTACCAGTTCCCACTTAGGAAGATTACGTAGTTGCGTGTATTCAAACGGATAAAAGCCGCGGTGAACGGCAGCTATTTTTTTTATTCCGCTTTTATTGATTCGCTCCATAGCTCCTAACCATAATTTTAAGTCAGGATTCATGGGATTTTTTACGAGCACAATGGCCTTTGTCCCTTTCAAAGCACTTGCTATCTGCTGAACAGAGTAGGGGTTTGATACAGTGCGTGTTCCAAGCCAAAGTACATCTATTTCATGTTTAAGGCACAATTCAACATGTTGAGGACTTAAAACCTCGACAGCAGAACTCAGCTTAAAATCTTTTTTTATTATTTGCAGCCATTTTAAAGCTTCAGGCCCTATACCTTCAAAATCGTCAGGTTGAGTACGAGGTTTCCAAGCTCCGGCACGGAAGATGCTTATTTTATTGTTTGTCGAAAGTAGCTTTGCCGTTTCATAGGTTTGTTCAAAACTTTCTGCACTGCACGGACCTGCGATTATTAAGGGATAATGATTAATTTTAATTCCCCAGTCGGATATAGGTAATATGGAAAAGCTTTTTTTCACTGCTCAAAGTTC
>CAZDUU010000320.1:0-3527 GCA_964508675.1 uncultured Bacteroidales bacterium
TATCTACTGAAACAGCTCCTAAACTTGTTATTTTACCTTTTTCGTAACCTTCCAGTTTACTGTCTGTTTCGTGTTTATATAATTCATCAAATGACAAATTATAATACAGTTCCTGAACATTGGTTATACCAAGTTCTTTTAATTCTTCTATAATTTTATGATTCATGAAAATATATTTTTGGGTTTATTGTTTTTCAGCTTCAACTTTTTGATTTATTTTAATCACTGCGATGACTTCTCCTTTTTTTACATTAGTACCTTGTCTTACAGTTATATGAGTTATCACCCCATCATCCGGGGCAACAATTTCTTCAAATCCCTGAAAAAGTTCGGAATATATATAACAAATTCTCTCTCCTTTTTTAATACCATCACCCACCTTTACAAATTTATCTTCAATTATCTCATGAAATCCAAACACAACTTGTCCTTTAATAGGAGCTGCTAAATGCTTGTGATTTTCATCTTGAGGGAGTTCTATTTTCTTTTTCTCTTCAGCCGGTTTTACTGGTTCATTTTTGGGAGTTGAAGGCTTTGTTTGAGTTATTGTTGATTGTAATTTTTGTTGACGGGCTTTTTCAACTTCCTCTTCAAAACGTTTTTTTGCTAGGCCACTCTTATAGTCCAAATATTGACGTTCATGCATAGCCAGTTCAAACAGTTCTTCTTCATTAGTACCTAATTCCCAACCATTTTCGGCCATTTGCTTACGATATTTGTCAAGCTCATTCGGATAAGCCTCCTGGGGAGTCCCTTCATAAAATTCAAATCCTTGCCTTTGGGCTAGTTCAATAATTTCGGGTGCCAAAGGTCCTGGCAATTTACCTGCTTTACCCAGAATCATATCCCAGGTATTTTTATCAATCATTTGATAACGTTCTTTCCCTTGGAGTAGGAACATTACGTTTATCAGAGCAACATTCTTAACATATTGGCTAAAAGGAGTTACAAGTGGTGGATATCCCAATTTAGGCCAAACAAAAGCAACTTCATCAAACAATTTTACAAGCATTTCGTCCTGACTTAGAATCGGCTTTCCTGCATTTTTTAATGTATTGTTTATTCCGTCTAATACCCCTCTCAGGTCAGCCATCATACTTCCCATCATACCACCAGGTAAACCACACCCTAAAAGCAGCGAGGACATATAATGGTTTTTTGGATCAATAAATAATCCTAACCATTCATCAATAAATTCCTGATTTAATCGTCTGGCCTCCATATAAGCGCTCATATTGATTTCAGGAACTTCAAACCCCGCATCGTAAAGCATTTCTCTTACTGAAATAACATCTGGGTGAACCATTCCCCATGAAAGTGGCTCCATTGCAACATCAATATAGTCTGCGCCTGCTTTTGCAACTTCAAGAGTTGAAGCCATTGACAAACCAGGTCCTGAATGTCCGTGATATTGTACTTTAATTTTAGGATGCTTTCTCTTTATTTCGCTTACTAATTTTCCTAAAAATACCGGACGTCCAACACCAGCCATATCTTTAAGGCATATTTCATCTGCTCCGTATTCTACTGCTTTGTCTACAACACACATATAATGCTCTATTGTGTGAATAGGACTATGGGTGACAGACAATGCAGCCTGTGAAATCATTCCGGCTTCTTTAGCATATTTAACAGACAATTCTAAATTTCTATAATCGTTCAAACCGCAAAAAGAGCGGGCTATATCGACACCTTGCGCTTTTTTTACTTTATACATTAATCGACGAACATCAGCCGGAACAGGAAACATACGAATCCCGTTCAGAGCGCGTTCGAGCATATGAGTTTGTATGCCGGCATCATTAAAAGGTTTAACCCATTCGCGAACTACCTGATTTGGATTTTCTCCATACAGTAAATTTACCTGTTCAAATGCTCCACCATTTGTTTCAACTCTCGAAAAGCATCCCATATCAATAATTACAGGAGCTATCTTTTTCAATTGGTCAATTCGTGGCACATATTTTCCCGAAGATTGCCACATATCTCTGTAAACTAAGCTGAACTGGATTTTTCGTTTTGGCATCACTCAAATTTTTATGGTTCGAAGGTATAATATATTAGTAAAAAAATTCATGTTATCAAACAGTTTTTGTTTTAAAATTTATCAGTAAAAACATGTACACTGAATCGTTTTAGTTTATATATTTGAAAAAAAATCTATGAAACGTTTATTTTTATATTGTTTTACCTTGTTGATTAGCCTTAGCCTATCAGCACAAACTATTGTTACATTCACATTCGGCGGACAAAGCAGAAAATATATTAAATACATTCCATCGAACTATAATAGTCAAAACTCTGTTCCGGTTATATTTTGTCTGCATGGACTGGGAGATAATATTGACAATTTTAAAGGAATTGGAATGCATGTAATTGGTGATACTGCCGGCTTTATTACTATTTATCCGGAAGCAATGAGCAGCATGTTTGGAACTGCATGGAACTCCGGCGCCAGTTATATGGGGTTTGTATTAAACTCTACTGTAAATGATGTTGGCTTTTTAATGGCTATTTTGGATTCATTACAGATAGGCTATAATATTGATATGCAAAGAATTTATTTCTGCGGTTTTTCAATGGGGGGTTTTATGTCAGAACGCATGGCATGCGAAATGAGCAACAAAGTTGCTGCTATTGCTTCGGTTGCAGGAACAATAGGGACCAGTCTTACATGCAGTCCGTCAAGGGCCGTTCCTGTTTGCCATTTTCATGGCACAGCCGATTCTCAGGTTTCTTACTCTTCAAACCAATATGGAATAAATGCTGAACAACTTGTTCAATTCTGGGTTCAAAATAACACATGCGATTCTAATTATATTTTTCAAACCTATCCAGACATTGTTAACGATAGTATAAGCGTAGAATCGTATTATTACAACAGCCAGAACCATACAGCCGATGTAATGTTCTACAAAGCTATAGGAGCAGATCATCAATGGCTATACCCTCCTGTAAATGATATATCTTACACCATTGAAATATGGAACTTTCTTCGGAAATTTCAATTGACCAATCAGCAGGTAGAAGAAAATTATAAAGATGGAATCAGCCTATACCCCAACCCTGCCAAAAATAAAATTTATATTTCAACCAATGCTAATGTTCAATTACCTTTGAATATTGATATAATTGATCTTTCCGGCAAAAAAATTAAAAGCATAAAATCAGACACTAACTATAAAACTATTGATGTTAACTCACTCAAAACAGGAACTTACATCTTCAGACTTAGTGCAAAAAAAAATGTAATCGAGAAAAAAGTTATTATCCAATAAACACAAAAGGGGTATCTTTACAGATACCCCCTGGTAATTGCATACACAAAGATAAGTAATCAGACCCTCTTAGTCAAGGTAACCATAACCTTTGAATTCTTCACTGATAATTTCGCCATAAACATCACCATAATTTTCACTACACCATTCGTAAAGGTTTTCAATTTCTTCATGGTCATCACCTAACCATAAAATCAACTTTCTAAGCTCCTTATGAAAAAGCTTAGGGTCGAAACTTACTTTTGTTAA
>CAZDUU010000321.1:0-3526 GCA_964508675.1 uncultured Bacteroidales bacterium
AAACCCAAAATGGTTACTTCGTTCAGTTGAAAAGAAACATTGTTCAATGCAACTTTGGAAACGTAGGCTTTGCTTATATTCTCTATTCTTAATAAGCTTGACATTTTAATAAAATTTATGCAAACCTAATCATTTTTACTAAGATTGAGAACAATCGAATGTTAAATACCAAAAAATTGGTATATTTTATAAGATGACATCAGTGTACCTTTGTATAAAGTTGAATAGCAATGCTGTTAGTAGAGTTAAAACCCGGCGAAAAGGCTGTAATTGTTAAAGTTAAAGGCAGAGGAAGTTTCCGTAAACGAATACTGGAAATGGGTTTTATAAAAGGTAAAATCGTGGAATATTTACAACAAGCTCCACTTAACGATCCAATCGCATTCAAAATATTAGATTCAGAGGTTTCCTTGCGAAAAAGTGAGGCTTCCCTGATAGAAGTGGAATACTTAACCAGCGAAATGGAACTGAAATCAAGCTCTGCTTCAACGTTTGAACGAATTATAGAAGAAGTTCCCGAAATAAAAGAAAAATCGAAAACAATTCATGTGGCTTTAGTCGGAAATCCAAACTGCGGAAAAACGACTTTGTTTAATTACTGCACAGGACTTTCTGAACATGTCGGAAATTATAGCGGCGTAACGGTTGACTTAAAAAATGGAACTTATAAGTACCAAAATTACACTTTTGAAATCACCGACTTACCAGGGACTTATTCTCTTTCAGCTTACACCCCCGAAGAATTAGATGTCAGGGAACACCTGATGAACGAACTTCCCGATGTAATCATCAATATTGTAGATGCTTCCAATCTTGAACGGAATCTATTTCTTTCCACACAACTCATAGATATGGACATGAAAGTAGTTATTGCATTAAATATGTTTGACGAGCTGGAAAAACGCGGTGACCGCTCTAATTATGAAAAAACAGGTGCCATGCTTGGTATTCCCATTGTTCCAACCGTAGGAAGCAGAGGCAGAGGTGTCATGTCTTTATTTGAACACGTTATAGATATTTACGAGGACAAACATCATTACTATCGTCACATTCACATTAATTATGGCGAAAATATTGAAAATGCCATTGCTCAAATCCAGATAGAATTAAAAAAGAATAAAAGCTTAACAGATCAACATTCCTCCCGCTTTTTGGCTATTAAGTTACTGGAAAAAGACAGCGAAATTGATAAATTAATTCATTTTTACCCGAATTTCAACGGTATTAAGGAACAGACTGAAAAGCAAATCAGGATTCTGGAAAAAAATATGGGAGAAACCGCTGAAACAGTGATTGCTGATGCAAAGTATGGCTTTATTGAAGGTGCATTAACGGAAAATTATAAAAAGAACAAGCAACCGCTAAAGTTATTATCAAAAAAAATTGATAAAATATTGATTAACAGGTTTCTTGGTTTACCTATTTTTCTTCTGTTTTTATGGCTGACCTTTGAGGGTACATTCTTCATCGGGAAATATCCTGTAGAATGGATAGAAAAAGGAGTTGAGTGGATCAGTCAGCTCACCGGCAACATGTTGCCTGAAAGTATTTTTAAAGATATGCTGGTTAACGGAATTATCAATGGTGTTGGCGGTGTATTAGTTTTTCTTCCCAATATTTTACTGTTGTTTTTCTTCATAGCCATCATGGAAGATACCGGTTACATGGCCCGTGCTGCATTTATAATGGATAAAATAATGCACCTGATAGGTTTACATGGTAAATCATTTATCCCTATGTTTATGGGATTTGGCTGTAATGTGCCGGCAATAATGGCAACCCGAACAATAGAAAGTCGCACAGACCGATTAGTTACCATGCTGATCAATCCGTTTATGTCATGCAGTGCCCGCTTACCTATTTATATTTTGATTACCGGAACGTTTTTTCCTCAACATGCAGGAACCGTTATCTTTATCATTTACCTGGCAGGAATATTATTAGCCGGAATTATATCACTTATTCTGAAAAAGACCCTTTTCAGAAAAAGAGACATTCCTTTTGTCATGGAATTACCGCCTTACCGGATTCCCACCAGCCGGAACCTTGTACGCCATATGTGGCAAAAAGCCAGACAGTATCTGAAAAAAATGTCGGGAATAATATTAATCGCTTCAGTAATCATCTGGTCATTTAGTTATTTCCCATATAATCATATTACAAAACCTAATATGCAGGTATTAAAAAAGGCTCATGCTCAGAAAATATCGCCAGAAAAGAAAATCGAGATAGAAACACTTTATAAATCATACGCACAGTTTACCATTGAAAACTCATATATTGGCCAATTAGGAAAAGCGGTTGAGCCCATTGTAAAACCTTTAGGTTTCGACTGGAGGGTTACCGTCAGTTTAATGGCAGGCATTTCAGGAAAAGAAGTTGTTGTAAGTACTTTATCCGTTTTATTCAACGAAAATCAACTTAAATCTGATAATCCAAATACACGAACAAGTCTTTATAATGCAAAAAATGTTGATGGATCAAAACTTTTCACTTTACCAGTTATTGCTGCATTTTTAATATTTGTTCTGATTTATTTTCCCTGTATTGCAGTAATAGCAGCCGTAAAAAAAGAATCAGGGAAATGGCAATGGGCTGTTTTTGAAATTCTATTCACCACTTCACTTGCCTGGTTTATTGCTTTTATCATTAAAACTATGATAGAATGGATACTGTAATTTTAGATATTATTGGATATTTATGCATTGCTTTGGCATACCTGTATTTCTTCAGGAAAATAATATTATTTTTCAGTAAGAAAGAGCGAAAAAATACCTGCTCTTCCTGCAATTCTGACACCTGTGCAATAAAATAAACATAACCTCGTTAAAAAAATATACGTAGAAGTATTGAAAATTAATTTTTAATGTAGTAAATTTGTTAGATTTTATTAATCATCGCTTATGAAAATATTTCTCACAGTGGTTTTGTTTGTAATGGCTTATCAATATAGCTCTTCACAAACAGTTATTGAGATGACTCATCCCGGCGATGCTAATCTCGTGTTATTAGTAGTGTATAAGCCAGAAGATGCAGATATCGTTGTTTACAAAACAGAAAAAAAAGAAGAATACGAAGAATGGAATTGTAAATGGAAATTCAAAAAATGGGGTTTCTCAAATTTCTCGGTATATCTGACTAAAAGTGCCGAAGATTCCTTACTCCGCGACAATGACATGGGTATTGAGTACAACATTCAGGGACGCATTTTCTTTACAGACAAAAAAGATGAAGCCGGATACAAAACTCCGGGATTCCAGCTTGAAGGAGTTATGAGAAAGGTTGTAACCAATAATTCTCCTCAAAGTGAGGAAAGTAAAAAGAAAGCTTCAGAAAAAGATAATAATAAAGGTGAAAATGAAGAAGAATAATATTTTAATTATTTTCATTTCCTTAATAATTCTGGTAATTTTTACATTTTGCAAAACTAATCCCCCTTCAAACGTTAAAATCATAGAAGAACACGATCCTGTTGTGAAAAATCTGGAAGAAAAAGATTCCATGAGAATTATTCAAAAAGATACCG
>CAZDUU010000322.1:0-3504 GCA_964508675.1 uncultured Bacteroidales bacterium
GGTATTCGTTATTAAAGAATCCCAGTGTTGTCCTGCGTCAATGGTCTTTAATATTCTGCCTCTCTCGCCGGCAATATAACCGGTATAAGCATCGGTAAAATGAACTGAATTTAATGCATCCCAAACACCGCAATAAATCCTGTTCCAGTTATTTCCTCCGTCTGTTGTTTTTATAAGGGTTCCGGATACACCTACTGCATAGCCTGTCAGTGTGTCGGTAAAAAAGACGTCTTTCAGGGTATTGCCCTGCGGTCTGGGATTTTGCCATTCCCATGCAAACTGGGCATTAACAATAATATAGTTACAATTAATTATAAAAATCAGGAATAATATTTTTGTTTTCAAAGCAAATAAATATATTTTCAAAAATAATATTAAATGATGAATGCCTTACGATTAATTTAATGTTTTATAACCAATTTAATTTTGATTGTTTCTAAATGTGTATGGTGATTTTATAAATTAGCATTTGATATTACTTATTTGTTATTCTATGTTTAACCGGAGATTTGCTTATTTATTCGTTTAGTACAGAGTTATAGTCAGACTGGATATAATTTTCAATTTTTTGTACGTAATTGTACATACTTTGGTATGGCCATTTAAATAGTTTATATTCGATTTTATATTTGTTGTATTATTATCTATATAATTAGTGTGTATAATTTTAAATCGGAAGCAAAAACTCCGAAAACCAGTAGCATAAATTTTCGGAGTTACCTGCTTATTTATACAAAAAAGGTTAGTTTTTAGGGTATGTAAACCCTAATTTACTAATGTGCTTATATTGCGGGCTTGTTGCCCCATAAAGGGATTTAATATAGACTTTAACTAACAAGGCAATGGAGACCAGTCCTGTGCTTTTATCATATAGTACTATATTTCGTGTGAGTTGAATTTTGTTTAATACTGTATAAGCAGAGACAACAGCATTATTTTTTGAAAAAAGCTGGCCATAATAAGACTCAAGAGCATTGATTTTTAAATCCGGTTCATTGGGAGCATATTGTGTAATAGAAGCCAGTAGTTTTATAAGTTTATCAAAATTTTGCAAACGGCTGTCGTAACTCATCTGGTAAACGGAGTTCTTTTTAGCAGGTGGTTCTACTGCAATTTCAGCACCTGGAACAGGTTCGCTCGCTACATCCTGCTGAGATGCAGTAGCAGATTTTTTAGAAGAACTCCTACCCTGAATTTTCTTTACTAATGTGTTTGCATTTTCGATAAGTGGAGCAGGTGCAGCACTTGCCCTGAGGGCGTTAATAATCCGTGTTGTGAGTTTATTCAGGAGTTGAAAAAGCAGTTCACGTTCAGAAACGGCATTGGTATATACCGGGTAGTTCTGGTTATACTGCGTTACACTGTTTGACGCATTAGTGTACATATTTTTTATTTCCGTCAGTTTTAATTCCTGACGTGAGGGGTTGTAATCTGCACCCAGCTCTGTACAAAATGTGATTAGCTGTTGGAAGTTTGCTAAGTTTTTAGCATGTCCGGTTTCAGATGTTGATTTCATAGCTGTAAGTGTTAATGGTTAGTTATATATATTAACGATAATATTGTTATAAATATTTTATTAACACTAATAAAAAAGGCTGCCCTTTCAGGCAGCCTTTTTACTTTAGAAAAAATTGTTTTATTTTACAATAACTTTATAAATATTCGAACCTTTATCGGTATTGACTTTTAGCATGTATATTCCTTTTCCGAGTTGGTTGAGCGATAAAGTTGATTTAGTTGAATGAACATTTTGGCTCATCATTCTCTGACCCAATTGGTTTATTACTTCTACTGAATTGATTTTTTCGCTTGATTCAACAGTAACAAATTCGCTTGCTGGATTTGGATAAACACTTATATTAGCCATTTGCTGAACAGTCTGAACATTGGTTTGATAATCCCATTTAAATACACCACTGGTTGTAGCATTGGTACTGAAGCCTCCTGCCCATCCGGTTTCATCACTAAAGAATTTAACACAGATATATTGTACACCAGTATCAATTGAAGTCCAGGTAGTTCCATAGTCAAGTGAATATGAACTTCCGTAAGAAGCAGTTGCTGCTCCATCTGTACCTACAGAATAGTATTTACCTGGCATATCGGGAACAGCACAGATATCAGATTTCCAGAAATTAGCTCCGGGAGTTACCGATGTCCATGTAGTACCACCATCGGTAGTTTTTTTCATGTTCAAAGCAGTAATAGCACCGGTTGAAGTATTATAGGTAATCTGTTGTGCAATACCGTTCATTTCGTTATTGAATGTAACTTTTTGAATATCTGTTAAACCAGGAGTTAATACAGTCCATGTTTCGCCTTTATCAGTTGTTTTGAAAATACGTCCCTTGTTTGAGCCGAACCATGCAATATTATTATATGCATCATAAACACCGGTCCATCCCATTTCGCCTGATTGTGCTGCGGGCATGTTTGAAGTTGAAACAGCGGTCCATGTTGCGCCACCATCATGAGTATAATAAATTTCGAAATAACCGCTTACGGCGTCACCCATACAGAAACCGTCATTTTCGTTAAAGAAATGAACCACATTCAGGAAACTGGCTGAATTTATAAACATGGATGCGTTATTTTGAACAGTCCATGTTGTACCACCATCAGCAGTAGCATATACTTTACCACCGGCACCTGTTGTCGGATATTCAGCGACCCATGCTTTTTGGTCGTTAACAGCAGAGATATTTGCTGGAGCTAATGAGCCGGTTACAGATATAGTTCCGGGAGTCCATAAGTTACCTCCGTTTAAGGTTTTTGTAAATTCATTAACCATAGATCCATTTGTACCATCAACTGCAGTAGCCCATGCAATGGTATCATTTACTACTGATAAATAATATACCCCTCTGTACATGGTTGAAAATCCGCTTGCCTGTTCGATCCATGCTGTATTAGCCGGCTGTTGAACCGTAATATAAGCTGTCTTCGTTTCTGTGCTGTTATTTGTTCCATCGGAAACAGTTAATGTTACTGTATAAGTTCCGGGAGTTGCGTAGCTAATATTTTGAGGATTCTGTTGAGTTGAAGTTGTGGGATTTCCACCGGGGAATGACCAGCTCCATGATGTAATTGTACCAACAGATTGATCTGTAAAGTTAACATAGCCTCCTGCATTAATAAAATTACCTGAGCAGGTAAAGTTAGCATAAACTGTTTGCATGCTATCCTGTACCATTTTTACAGCTTTATATGCATTTATTCTTCCTGCACCAACCATTCCCTGATGAGAAGCATCCTGTAATGATTCAATATTGTCGCATGAGGCTTTTAAGAAATAAGTTAACCTGTCAACTGAAATGTTAGGATCGACTGATTTCATTAATGCACATAAACCAGCTGCTATAGGGCATGCCATTGATGTACCAGGCATTTTACCGTAAGTATTTCCGGCATAGCAGCTGTAAACAGAATTATTCATAATCATATCAATAAAGCCACCATCATTTTGGTAACCACCCGGAGCCATAACATCTATCCAGTTTCCAT
>CAZDUU010000323.1:0-3504 GCA_964508675.1 uncultured Bacteroidales bacterium
AGGGAAATGATACTAAGCGTATGTTGTAATTACTTTATTAAGAGTTTGGTTAATAAATATCACAACTAAAGAATTTTGCAAATCTCACACAAGTCATATTTAGATTTGTGTGAGATTTTTTAATGAACTTTACTTAACTAGAAAAAACAAAGTATCAATAAGCACTCGAATCGTGGAATCGCTCCATAATTCGCTCAAGTTCTTCTTTAAATGTAAGCTTTGAAGTTTTTATTAATGAAAGTATAGCTTCATCTGGCTTTACAATCAACTCACGCATTTTCATGTGTTGGTTGATATAGAGCATTTCCATTTCAGGATAAAGCTCTTGTATGGAACCGGCCACTTCCAGTATAGGCATTACCCTGTCAACGGCATTGTATGTGCCAGGTTTTAAGTCGGTATAGATAAGTTGCTGAAGAATTTCGGTAATTTTATCGATGTAAATAAATGAACGTCTTTGCATCCCGTCACCATAGATACTGATACGTCCGTTAAAACTTGCATCAAACATAAAGCGGTTAATTACTGCATCGAATCGCATGCTGATTCCATATCCATACACATTTCCACAGCGAATAACGTATGTGGGCATCTTTTCAATCAATCGAAGGACATGTTGCTCGCCGCGAAATTTTGAAATCCCGTAAAACGATTGTGGATTTGGGGTAGAGCTGATATCCATTTCTTCTGAGGATGCTCCATAAACAGAAGCACTGCTCAGGTATATGAATTTTTTGATATTACTTTCTTCTACAGCGTATACCAGTTCGGCTGTTCCCCAGTGGTTCACCTGCTCAAACAAATGCGAGCTTTCGTTCGATAGTGGTGTGGAAACACGTGCAGCCAGATGGAAAACGATATTAACATCTTTAACCACATTCTTAAGTGTTCTTGAATCCAGTAATTCGCCTTTAATGAACTTCACCTTTCCGCGTTTGATGCCTGAATGCAAAAAAATATTGTAATTTCCGCGACTCAGATTGTCATAAAGAACCACCTCTTTCACGCCTGGCATTAAAACTAACTGACGAATGAGCTCTGTTCCTATATATCCGGCTCCGCCGGTAATCAATATTTTCATAATCTTTTCCTTTTTCTGATTTTTTTTTAGTTATTCCAAAATTATTGAGCGCGAGTTTTGAAAATATGCTTCAGCAATCCCGAGACTTCTGGACAGCATGATTTGGTTATATTTTCGAGAATAAGCGACTGTTAAATTTTTCATTTTTTAATCTTCAAACTTTTGCCATTATACTTTCACCTTTTTACTTTTTTATAACCAAATCAGTATTCAATCCACACTCATTTTTCTTCATTCCCTTCCATCTGCCTGCTCTTTCGTCATCGTCGAGTGAGATTTTTGCAGTACACGGTTCACATCCGATGCTTACATAACCTTTTTCGTCTAAAGGATGTCGTGGAAGATTGTATTCACGGATATACTGATACAATATTTGTTTGGTCCAGTCGAGCATCGGATGAAAGCGTACCACATTATGTGGAGCAAAGTCCTCTTCGAATAGTTCAGCTCTGACTTTGCTCTGATCAGCTCTGACACCGTTTATCCACACATCATAATCGGCAAGAATAGGATCCAGCGGTTGAATTTTATTTAAGTAACAGCAATAATCAGGGTCGCTGGTAAAGAGAAGATTTCCTTTTGCATCACGTTGCAGAATCTTGGGAACCTGAGGTTTTAAATCAATTACATTTAATCCGAATTGATGTGCAAGCTCATCTTTATAAGTTATCGTTTCGGGAAAAAGATAGCCGGTATTTATAAAGTAAATGGGAATTGATTTATCAATCCGGCTGATAATATGCAATAAAGCAACGCTCTGTGTCTGAAAAGATGAAGTGGCAAAAAGTTTTTTTTCCTGATGCCGGTACAATTTAATTCTCCTTTCAATTTCCTCGAAGGTCATATTTTTTTTGCAAATGTAATTAAAAATTCTACAAAAATTATAGACTATTTATTTTTTGATTTCTTCTGTTATTCAAACGATGACGGAATGACTCCTCTAAATCGGGTTAGAAAATAGGTTCTAAAAATTTTATTTATCGTCAAAAAAAGTTCAAAAAAATATGAATGGTGTATTTTTTGATATATCTTTGTGCTTATATAAAAAAATGTTAAACCATGAAAACTATCATTTCCATATTGCTAACTTTTTTTGTGGCAACTACATTTGCTCAGACTAATCTGCCCGATGGCATTTCCAATGCTATTAAAAATGGTAATGCTACAGAACTTACAAAAAGTTTTAATGTAAATGTTGATTTGACTATTCTTGACAAACAGGATATTTACAGCAAAACCCAGGCTGAATCATTATTGAAAGATTTTTTTGCTAAAAATATTCCTTCCAATTTTACTATCATTCACCAGGGAGGGAAAGAAGATGCACAATACTATGTAGGAAAATTAACAACTTCGACCGGATCGTACAGGTTGTCCATTTTAATTAAAGGTCAGGGAAAAGTAGCATTGATTCATCAGTTTAGAATAGAGAAAGGTAATGACTAACGGGCAGTTAAAAGCATTTATTGATAATGCTTTAAAAGAAGACGTTGGCAGTGGTGATTATACTTCATTAGCAATTATTCCCGAAGATTTACGAGGTAAAGCAACTTTATTTGTAAAAGAAGAGGGTGTTTTGGCCGGCGTTGACATAGCCGAACAGGTTTTTAAATATCTTGATTATACCTGCCAATTTGAGAAACTTATTTCAGACGGAACTTATTGTGCCGGAAAAAAAGAAGTTGCTTTTATGGTTGAGGCGAATGTGCAGACTCTGCTTAAAACAGAGCGTCTGATTCTGAATATTATGCAACGCATGAGCGGAATAGCGACCGTAACACATAAATACGTAGAAGCAGTAAAAGGGACTTTGACAAAAATATTAGATACGCGTAAGACAACTCCCGGATTCCGTTTCTTCGAGAAAGAAGGAGTAAGAATCGGAGGTGGAACCAATCATCGTTTTGGCTTGTTTGATATGATCATGATTAAAGATAATCATATTGATTTTGCCGGTGGAGTGGAACAAGCTGTTAGTAAAACTACACAATTTCTGAAAGAAAATAATTTGTATATCCCTATTGTAGTTGAAGCCCGCAACTTAAAAGATGTGGAGATAATTCTGGCACATAAAGAAGTTCAACGGATTTTGCTTGATAATTTTAGTCCCGAACAAACCCTTAAAGCTGTTGATTTTGTAAATCATCGTGTTGAATTGTAATCAAGCGGTGGAATTACTTTGGCTAATGTTCGTGATTATGCCTTGTGTGGAGTCGATTTTATCAGTATAGGTGCTCTGACGCATCATGTAAAAAGCCTGGATTTAAGCCTGAAAGCTAAATTTTAATGGAATCAGTTTTTAGAAAAGCACTTTCAAAATTAAAAACATTCACACTACTTGGGTTCGATGGACAACCTTTGTGGGAAGTTTTTTATTTTCTGATTAAAAGTTTTGGCAAATCTGCATTAACAGTCAGGGCTTC
>CAZDUU010000324.1:0-3503 GCA_964508675.1 uncultured Bacteroidales bacterium
AATACCTGATTACAATAAAAGCTCCTGAAATGAATAAGGCAATCAGTGTAGCCATCAACATTATCATTTTTTTGGAAGGAGAAATAGGATCGGAAGGAGTAATAGCACTCTGAAGAATGATATTCTGGCTAACACTTCCCGCCTGATTTATCATGTATTCTGCTTTTTTTTCAAGTAGTTTATTATAATATCCCACGTTGATATCATACATTCGTTTTAGCTTCAAATAATCTAGGTCAGACAATGAGTTGTTTCCAAATTCTTCTTTTTTATATGAATTCAATTTATCATTTAAAATATTTCTTTTATCTATAAGTCTTTGTAAATTAGCCTTCAATAGATCTATTAATACTTTTCTCTGTTTTTCAATCTGATTATTCAATGTTTTGATTTGGAAACTGTTGGGTGTCTTGCTTGATAATGCCTGCTCTTTTTGATCATCGAGCAGCTGAATTTTATTAATTACAGACATAGCAAGCTGATCCGTATTTGGCATTAAAGAAATCAATTCAAACGTTTGAATGTTAGGATTTTTTTCGAGTTTACTAATCAGCTTATTATATCCCATTAACTCAATATCAACGTCTTCAATCTCTTGTTGAACCTTTCCTGTCATTTGTTCGTACTGAGAAATCGGGTTTGTTTTTTCATCATCGGTGCTAATGGAAAGATTGTGAGTGTTTTTAAAGAAAAGCAGCTGTTCTTCAAGGCTATCAATTACATGATAAATAATTTTACTTTGTTCATCAATAAATTTTAAGATTTTCTTTGAACTTTCTACCTTCTTTTCTACATCAAAATTAATAAACTCTTCAGCGATAGTTTTTACAACTTCAGAAGCTTTTGCTGCATTTTTATCGGTAAAATTAATTTGAATTGTATTAGCTTCGGGATTTAAAACGTAGATTTCCAGCAAACTACTATTGACCTGCTGAACATAATCACTGTCATTAATGATAAAAAAGTAGGAGTCCGTTTTAATTTTTTCTGTTTGTTCTCGAATAGCTATTGAATCGAGCACATCTAACTTCAGTTTGATTCCATCAAACTCGTTCCATTCATTAATTTTAACTGTTTTTTCTTGCTGAGATTTTCCAGCGCTATATTTCAGAATAGCAGAATGATCTGTAAATGAAACATAAATGGGCAACTGATAAAATTTCGTATTGGAGACTGTATATTCAACTCTGAAAGGTGACGATCTGTATAATTCAAATGCTAAAAAGGTTCCCTGTGAAAAATAACTAACGTCGAGGGGTAACTTATTAAAAGTACGTTTTAGAAATTCAGGAGAACGAAGCAATTCAAGAGTCTGATTCAAATTTACTTCTTCCGTTTTCTGAGTATTTAATTCAAGGATCTGTTTTGTATTTTCCGATTCATTTTTAACCTGAATAACTGAAGATGCTTTGTAAAGAGGAGGAGTATAACGCAGGTAAATAAAAGCAGAGCCTAGTGCAATTATAAATATTATAGCAGAAAGAATAATTGACCTTTTAAATACATACCAAAGTATAAACGGGTCTATCTTTTCATTTAATATAGGAATCTTTTTCCGTTCCATACTTACCTAAAAAGTGAATAAACAATTAATGCACTGGATAAAAGACTCAAATATGGTGTTATTTCTGTCAGGATTTTCGATGCATATCTTGGCCTTGATTCAACATAAATAATATCGTTGGCCTGAAGTACAAAATTTTCTTCTTTCATTGCAGAAACCTTCTTTAGATTTAAAAGATAAATTTCCGGATTATTTAAATCACCTCTTATTAGTTTAATTTTATACGATTTTGTAAAATCGCTTATTCCACCTGATTCAGCTAAAGCTTCAATTAAGGTATAATTTTCATTTTTAAGGTTAATAACTTTTCCTGAGGCTGAACCGTTAGAGAAAACAACGATTCTTTTATTTGTAACAAATATTTTCACAAACGGATCCACCATAAATTCTTTATATTTTAACTCAAGTGAGTCTTCTGCTTGCCTTATAGTCATTCCTGCCAGCTGAACCCTACCTAAATCTGGCAATTTAACTAATCCGTCATATTCTACATTATACTCTATCGGATTCTGATTTTGACTTCCACCTTGTTGTATTTCAACCAGATTAGCTCCATTGTTAAAATAAACTTTAACATCTAATTTATCAAACGGTTGAATTTTATATTCTTTCTCACTTTGTTTAAAAGATGAATAACTAAAGTTCTCGGGAGTTTTAAACATTTCATTGGAATTAAATATTCCGCAGGAAGTCATAAAAATCATCAATATCAGGCTATATAGAAATAATTTCATTGATTTTTTCTTTCTCAAATTTCAGAAATTTAGTTCAAAGGTATGAAAGTAAATGATTTTATGCAAATAAATGAACTTTTGAGCCTGCATTTTTTTTATATAAAAGCTCTGAATATAAATCTGAAATATCTGATACCAAACGATGATAATCGAACTTTTGCATTACAAAATCCTGTGCTGAATCTTTCATTTTTTCTCTTAACTCTGGATTATTTATTAAGTTGACTAAATTCTCAATAAACAGCTTTTCATCATTACTTTCAGATAACAGGACTGAATTGCCTTCAATCGAAATATCCTTGATTCCTCCAACATTTGTACTTACAATAGGCTTGCCTGCTGCCTGAGCTTCAATTAAGCTCACAGGTGTTCCTTCATTTAAGGATGTTAAAGCAACAATATCAACTCCGGCATAGACGTAGTCAACATTCTTTATCCAGCTCGAGAACCTAATATCCGGTTTTAATGTGGTTGTCCCGTTGGGGCTGATAACCAGATTCAATTTATGAGCTAAATCTTCTATTTGTGAACGTGTTTGCCCGTCACCAACAACAAAAGCCCTGATTTTTTTTCCTGTTATCCTTTTGGCCTCTGCAATTGCTTTGACAAAAAGCTGATGATTCTTAATTGGAACCAGCCTGCCAACGATTGCAACGGCTATTTCATCATCATCTAAATGGTTTTCGCGGCGAAAAACAGCTCGTTTTTCATCCTGATTTGTGATAAATCTGCTCAAATCCAGACCTAAAGGAATAACTTTGATTTTATTTGACCTTGCTATTCCAAAAACTTCGCTTAATTCTACTTTCTGACCTTCGCTTATTGCAATAATTGCATCGCTTCTATTTGCAAGATAGCGCTCTATCTGAATAAATGTTTTTGTTTTAAGTGTGTTAAAGTACGAATGAAATACGTGTCCGTGAAATGTATGAACTACTACCGGAACATTCATATCAAAGGCAGCTTTGCGTCCCAGCATTCCTGCTTTCGAAGCATGTGTATGGACAATATCAGGTTTAAACTCCTTAATAATATTTTTAATTTTTCTATATGCCTGTATATCTCCCAGCCCATTTATTGAACGTCTCATTTCGGGAAGAATAGTAGCCTGAATGCCCAAATTATTTAAAATAAATTCGGAACTTTCTTCATCATCTTCCTGAATTCCACCAATAAGCATTGTTTCGTATTCCGGATACAGGTAT
>CAZDUU010000325.1:0-3499 GCA_964508675.1 uncultured Bacteroidales bacterium
AAAACGTTCATTGATGTGTTTGAACGTGAAGCCAAGAAGATTGAGAATTCCAGATGGCTGGCACAGGGAACTATTTATCCCGATGTAATAGAGTCGGTTTCGGTCAATGGCCCGTCTGCAACCATTAAATCACATCACAATGTGGGAGGTTTGCCAGAAAAACTGAACCTAAAAATCATAGAACCACTTAAATTTTTATTTAAAGACGAAGTCAGAAGAGTAGGAGCAGAGCTGCATCTGCCTGAAAATATATTAAAACGTCATCCTTTCCCGGGTCCCGGTCTGGCAATCAGAATACTGGGCGATATTACCCAAGAAAAAGTAAAATTACTGCAGGAAGTGGACGACGTGTATGTTTCCATGCTTAAGGAAAAAGGCTTGTATGATACCATTTGGCAGGCTGGAGCAATACTTTTGCCAATCCATTCGGTAGGTGTTATGGGCGATGAGCGTACATACGAACAAGTAGTGGCATTACGTGCTGTTCATAGTACCGATGGCATGACAGCTGACTGGGTACATTTACCCTATGAGTTTTTGGCTGAGGTCTCCAATAAAATCATCAATTACGTTAAAGGAGTTAACCGTGTGGTGTACGATATAAGTTCTAAGCCTCCAGCAACGATTGAATGGGAATAATGATAATTGTTAATTGTTATTGATTTTATTCAAAAATTTTATAAATAACAATCAATTAGTTAGTTATTTAAAAATAAAAGTAAAAATACCTGTTTCAAAAAATCAAGAAATTTAGTTAAGTTTAGATTTGATAATCAATAAATAAGCTTAAGATAATTTAACACTTGATATGTGTTTCATTATTTTTTAAAAAAGAATTAAATAGTATATTTGCAAAAGTGATAATAATAAATCATAATAAAATGAAGAATTTAAGTCTGAACTCCGATGAAATTGATGCAATGCGTGAGATGTATCAGGAAGAATTAAAGTCATTAATTCGTAAAATTGAAAAAGTAAAAGCTACATTGGAAAAATTGGGGATTCCTTCCAATATAGATACTTCAGTTTATAAAAAGGCAATCCCTCCCAAGGAAATTTATGCGAAAGAAATTGTAGTAAAGCCAGTTGGAAGACCTAGAAAAGAAAATGACAAAAAGAAAAAAACAACCAAGACTGAGCAAAGTATTTTGATTCGCTGGGAAGACATTGAACGCCGTGCCGAAGAAGATCCAATGGTTAAGGAATTTCTTGATATTATGAATGATAGTGATATTCCGACGGTTGAATTTGATTTCAAAAAACGACAGAAAAAAGTGGAAGTAGAAGAACCTGTATCTGAAATTAAAATTGAGAACTACAGAAGAAAGAAAAATATTTTATGGAGTGACTATGTTTATGATGTATTAAGACTTACAGCATATCCATTAACAGTGGATGAGATTTTAAACAGAGCTATCAGCGAGCTGAAGCTTGAAAAAGACGAAATTGAAGCTGCTTTTGCTGCAATTCACTCATCTTTGTTCCGTTTAAAAAGAAATCAGAAAAGTGTAAATAACTATGCTTTAAAGGGCAGTAGAACCAGTTTTTATGGATTAACTCACTGGTTTACAAAAGATGGTAAATTATTAAAGAGATTTTCAAGACCCGAAGCTTAGTTTTTTGAAATATTAAAATTAAAGGCTGCTTTTTTAGCAGCCTTTTTTTATAAATCAATTCCTTGTTGCTTTGGTTTTTCTTCAGGTGTTCCTTTTTTAACAGCCGGTTGCTGGTTTTGTTCCCTGATATCGGGTGCCGGTGTTGTAGGTTTTGATTGCTGCAATTGCTTGATGATAGCCTGATGCTGTTCTAAAATTTCTTCCTGGTTTTTCATCATTTGTTCCATTTGCTGGTTTAAATCAAAAGCGTTTTCAGAAAATCCAAAATAGTTGAAAAAAGCAGAATCGTTGCCTGAAATCGAGAATGGATTTTCAAAAGATAAATCAGACTTTGGAAAGAATTGAAAAAACATGGAATCGTTTAAGAAATTTGAGCTTGAGTCTGAACCTGACCACGTCCAGGAATATGTGGAGTCATACCTGATTACATTTCCATTATTATCCAACTCCCGTTTAACTTCAATATGAACATTGGGTTGACTCTTTCCGTTTTGGGCAAGTACAGGGGTCATGAAAAAAAATGACAAAGTAATTCCCAAAACATATTTTCCTGAGAAAAACAAATGTAATTTTGTATCCGTTTTCATGGTATTTTTAATTTTATATTCACTAACGCAAAATTAATATCAAAATATATGTCTTGTCTCTCATTAACAAAAATTAGCAGGTTCGTAAAAGGAGTGTTATTAATCCGTTAATATTGTAAAAATCAGAATGATAGATGATTATATGGTAGTTGTAGAAAAAATATGCTTTACTGTTTTAATAATCTTTAAAATTTAAGGTTGTGAAAGTTAAAATTATTACAAAGACTATTTTATTGCTCTCATTTGTGAGCTTGTTTACTGATATTTCAAGCGAGATGCTTTATCCGGTTATTCCTATGTATTTGGCTTCGCTTGATTATTCCGCTTCATTTATAGGAATTCTGGAAGGTGTCGCTGAATTTATTGCCGGTATTAGTAAAGGATATTTTGGCGTTTGGTCTGATAAAATTCAAAGACGTTTACCTTTTGTTCGTGTTGGTTACTCGTTAAGCGCGATGGCAAAACCATTAATGATCCTGATTCCGGCTGGTTGGTGGATTTTATTGACAAGAACACTGGATCGCTTTGGAAAGGGAGTAAGAACAGCTTCGAGAGATGCCATGTTGTCTGCAGAGTCAACACCTGAAACAAAGGGAAGAGTTTTTGGTTTTCATCGTTCTATGGATACACTTGGTGCAGCTATTGGCCCGGCAATAGCGCTTTTGTTTTTATGGATTTATCCCCACCAATATAAATGGTTGTTTTTATTAGCTTTAATTCCTGGCCTTATGACGATTGCCTTGCTCTTTACCGTAAAAGAAAAAGCTAAGCAAACCAATCAGAAAAAAGAAAGAACCTCTTTTTTTTCATTCATCTCTTTCATCAGGCAAAGTCCCGGATCGTATAAATTATTGTTGTGGGGATTATTGATTTTTGCATTGTTCAATAGCTCCGATATGTTTTTATTGCTAAAGGCAAAAGAAATGAATATGCCCGACAATTATGTGATAGGTCTCTACATTATTTATAATTTGGTATATGCATTATTTTCTATTCCGGCTGGTGTTCTTGCTGATAAAATTGGTCTGAATAAAGTTTTTGTGGTGGGAATTTTCGTGTTTGCCATAGTCTATGCAGGTTTTGCTTTTGCAAATAACTTTACATCCCTTTTAATTTTGTTTATTGTATATGGCTTTTATGCAGCGGCAACTGAAGGCATTGGCAAAGCGTGGATTAGTAATATTGTAGATAAAAGCCAGGTAGCCAGCGCCATTGGCTCTTATACAGCACTACAAAGTATAGCCTCGCTCTTAGCAAGTATTGTAGCCGGAGTTGTATGGACTGCATTTGGTTCTG
>CAZDUU010000326.1:0-3498 GCA_964508675.1 uncultured Bacteroidales bacterium
GAAACCATGAAATCAGCTGTATTTCTGTTCGCTCCTCCATCGGGTCCGCTTCCTGCCAGAGGTCCCGGAGCTCCATCGCCTCCACCAGAAGGTGGTCCGCCCATCATTCTTCCACCTAAAGAAGAAAAAACACCAAGAAGATCCTGCATCGAAAAATTCTGTTGATTTACATTATTTGACATGCCCAAAATGGAAATTCTCCGGTCATTTTTGAAGTAATTAATATTTCCATTAAACAAATACTTATTGTTAAAACCGTATCCTGCCTGAATCCTTCCAAAAACAGCATTGTTCACTCCGTTAATCGTTTTAATATTTAATGTTTTGGATGTTTCTCCATCAGAAAAACCAGTAAACTTTGCCTGTTCGCTCATTTGGTCATAAATCTGAATTTTATCAACAATCTCAGCCGGAATTGTTTTCAACGCAATATTCACGTCGTCACCGAAAAACTCTTTGCCGTCAACCAAAACCTTTTTCACACTTTCACCCTGAACTTTTAATGTACCGCTTTCGTTCATGGCACCCGGTATCTTGGTCACCAAATCTTCGGCAGTGGCATCCTGATGAACTTTAAAAGCATTACTTCTAAATTCAGTAGTATCACCTTTTATTTCAACTACTTTTCCCTTCTCTTTTACTGTCACTTCAGTTAAAAAATTCACTTTTTCTTTCATTCTGATCGTACCAGCATCAAAAACACTCTTGTTGGCATTAATAATCATTCTTTTGGTATCATAACCGATGAAAGAGCATTTAAGGATATAAGTTCCGGGTTTGATATTTTTTAATAAAAAATCGCCTTGTTGGTTAGCTGTTATGCCTTGCACAAGAGTGGAATCTTTCTTCAATAAAAGGATACTGGTACCCTGCAACGGGCTACCTGAAGCATCTATAATTTTTCCTTTTATATTGGTTTCCTGTGCGAAAGTGGCCAATGAAAGGAAAATAAATATATATATATATATCGTTTTCATTTTTTATATATAAAACAGAGGAATATCCTTGCTTCTAAGATTTAACCCTTCGGGAAATATCAGACTTTTATTTCTTAATGGCTTATTATCAAGTGCTGCATTGATAATTACTTTCAAATTATCTACATTCTTATCATAGTCGATATGTACTGCTGTATTTTCTTTATCGAAAACTATGATTTTTTCGACCGATGCCATCAACAGTTCATCAAAATAGCTATTACTATTCGATTTTTCAATGAGTGCATAAATAAAATTTCCCCTTATTGCAATATTTACGAAGTAATATGCTGAACCGGTTGATAGGCATGCAAAATTTCTGCATAAAAATAAAAAAGAACAGAAAAAATCTTTCGGAACATAATCATCCAAATGGTTTTCAGTAGTTGTAAAGCGACATTTATTATTATTTCCATTACAGGTAAATATTAACTCCAGATAATTTTTACACAAAGCTATCAAATCATTGAAAGTAACCCTGGAATTCGCTTTATAATGAAAAGAAGCTAAATACATTTGTGTGATTTTATCATGAAAATAATCTTTTAAAACAAGGCTTCTTGATTCGAGTTTATTCCTTACATCAATGATCATTGCGTTAATCAAATCTTCACTCTGGTTAATACTTAAAGAACGGTTGCTCTGACAGCGGATAACATTGGAATACAGAGGAATGTTTTTTAAAATTAGAAGGCTTGCAAAATCAATCTTCAATTTTTTAAACTTCATTTTATTCATTTTCGTGAGCATTTTTTTTTCAAAATTATATTACTAATTTCCTGATAAAAAATAGAATAGACATTTATCAGGAGAAAATAGACCAATTTTTTAAAAAGTAAGATTTTGTGTCAAAAACAAGATTCGTCGATGTTTTTCAAATTGGGAGAAAAAAAAATGAGTTTAATCTATAAATTTGTACCTTTGATATAAATATTTTGTACGTCTGCTGACTTTCACCTAATTTTATGCAAAAAAATTAAATAATGTCAACCTCTTTAAATAAAAAGCTTGTTTTGTTTTTGCACATAATCAGCTGGTTTATTTTTTTTATAAGCATTTTTATTGATTTTCCGTTTCATTTAAATATTGAAGAAGATCGTTTGTACATGCATATCGTTTTTACCTCACTCATGGCAGGGTTCTTCTACTTTATTTATTTTTATCTGTTTCCTAAATTCTTTAACCGCAAAAAAATAATCTACTTTATCACCATTTGTCTTACAATTATTATCGGACTTTCTATATTGCTTGATTATGCTTTTTCAGTCTTTATAGGTGAAAAAAAATTCAACCATGAGCCTCCGCCTGTCGAAAAACTGATGCCTCCGCCTCAAAATAATCCAAACAGTCAGGAAATGGGACCACCTCCACCATCGCATCATAAAGGTCCAAAGAGAAAACCGACCCAGGGTATTCTGTTTTTTGGCCTGGTAGCAGCATTATCTATCTCCATCAGAGCAACAAGTGAATGGTTCAACTCTGAAAGAACAAAAAAGGAGCTTGAAAACGAAAAACTCAAAGCGGAGCTTACTGCTCTAAAAGCACAGATAAATCCACATTTTTTCTTCAACGTTATGAATAATCTCTGTAGCCTGGCAAGAAAAAAATCAGACAAAACCGAAGAATATATCATAAGGCTTTCGCAAATAATGAGATATAGTATAAACAGCGTAAACGATGAATTCACATCGCTCGAAAAAGAAGTTGATTTTATAAGAAATTATCTGGAAGTTTTAAAATTAAGTTTCCCACAGGAAAGCAACATAAAATTTGATATTGTTGGAAATGTTTCCACATACAAGATTGCACCTATGCTGCTGTTCGAATTTATTGACAATGCTTTTAAACACGGCCATATAAGTGGTCCAGACACTTTTATTGACATAAAACTTAAAATTGAGAATAGTCAGATTAACTTTGAAGTTTTCAATACTATTTCAAGCCTTGGGAACAAATTTTTACTAAGCGAATCTGGAACCGGGCTCGAAAACATAAAAAAACGTTTAAACCTTCTATATCCCAATAATCATCAACTTTTTATCAAAAAAGAAAGTAATACATTCTACATAAAACTTTTTATTAATCTAATATCATAAAAATGAAATGTATCATAGTTGATGACGAACCCCTTGCCTTAGACTTACTGGAAGATAATATAAAAAAAATAAGCTTTCTGGAACTATGCGGAAAGTTTAACAAAGTAAATGAAGCCATTCAGTTCCTCTCTGTAAATGAAGTCGATTTAATTTTTTTAGATATCAGAATGCCCGAAGTTGACGGAATTACTTTTCTAAAAACATTCATTCATAAACCGATGGTAATTTTTGTAACTGCCTATGACAATTATGCCATTGATGGATTCGATTTAGATGTCATCGATTATGTCCTTAAACCGGTTTCGTTTCAGCGATTTTATAAAGCAGCTACCAAAGCATATAATATATTTCAGCAATTTGGCGAAAAACAAGAAAAAGCAGTCGTATCCCCTATTCAGGAAAACGCATATAATCAATTTATTTTC
>CAZDUU010000327.1:0-3496 GCA_964508675.1 uncultured Bacteroidales bacterium
CGTTAATAAACCCAAAGGTTATCTGGTTTATACAAATGTAATAAACTGAGATACGCTGCCACTTATCTATTTAAGAGAAATTACCATATTCCCTCCAAGAGTATTTACAAGTAGAAGGGAAGCAGCACGGTACAGTAAACTGGTGAGAAAAATAAAAAAGGTACTGCCATATGCCAAATTAGCAAAACTTAAAATGATGCTGATTGAAATTCAAATGAAGAAAATTCCTACGGAAGAAGGGCGAAAAGAGTTTCTAAAGATAGCAGAAAAAAAAATGAGAGCCGACTTTGAGGATGAGATTAAAAATATGACCATGTCAGAAGGGCGTTTGCTTATAAAATTGATTGACAGAGAAACAGGAAAAACTTCGTATGATTTGATAAAGCAATTAAAAGGTTCTTTTAATGCTTTTTTATACCAACAGGTAGCGCGCTTGTTTGGTGAAAACCTGAAAGATGAATACGATGCCAAAGGTGAAGATAAATACATTGAAGAAATTGTAACAAAAATAGAAAATGGTGAGCTTTAAACCTATTTTTTGTAAATTTGCAGAAAAAAAGCCATGTTAATTAAATTATACGACGAAAATCCCAACGAAAGAGAACTTAAGAAAGTAATAGATGTTTTAAAAAATGACGGGGTTATCATCTATCCAACAGACTCTGTTTATGGTTTTGGCTGCAATATCTTTTCTACAAAAGCATTGGAACGTATTGCTTATATGAAAAATTTAGACCCACAAAAAGCACATTTTAGTTTGATATTCTATGATCTAAGCCAGATCAGCAATTATACAAATCCTCTGAATAATGAAGTTTTTAAGCTGTTAAAAAGAAATCTTCCCGGACCTTTTACATTCATTCTTGAAGCCAATACAAATGTGCCAAAGATGTTGAAACTGAATAAAAAGAAAACCATTGGTATTCGTATCCCAAACAATAATATTGCACGCCATATTGTTTCTGAATTAGGAAATCCGATTTTTACGACTTCTGTTATCGAAGATGATGATATTATTGAATACATGACCGACCCTGAATTGATACATGAAAAATACAAAGATAATGTTGACCTTTTAATTGATGGTGGTTTTGGAAACCTGACTCCTTCTACTATCGTCGATGGTACCGGCGACGGATTCGAAGTTATTCGCCAGGGAGCAGGAGAGTTGCTGCTTTAAATTATGCCTCTATTTCTTATTTAAATTTTCCATTTATAAAATAACAACTACCATCTGTAAAGTAATCCATACCATTTATACAATAACAATATAGTTTTTGAAATAATGTTTTGACATAATCAACAAAGTATTTTATCTTTGTAAACAACTTATAAATACACTTATGCAAAACGTTCGTCAAAACAAAATTAGTAAAGCCTTTCGAAAAATGAATAGTAAATTGCACATGTTAATTTCATTGTTTGCAATTAGTTATATGGTATTTATACCTATTCAAATTTTTTCACAAAATAGCATTGAATGTTCTTCACCCGGTAATTGTGATGGTTGGCTTTATCATAAAAATAAAATAGGTATAGGCACAGGTTGGAGCGAAGGTTATATACCGCGTACTACGTTGCATCTGCATGAATTTAGTTCTGCAAACACATTTCTAAACATCACGAACCAGACTACAGGCTTTCCTACAGGTAGTCAAACTTTAGGTTTATTTGTAGGTATGATTGGAAATCAGGCAATTATCTCTAATTTTCAAAACAACAACTTGTCTTTATTAACAGGCAATACAGAACGTTTTACTTTAACTCCGGATGGTAATATCGGAATTGGAATCACCACACCTGTTACCATGTTCGATGTCAATGGACAAGTCACAATACGCGGCGGAAACCCTGCCAATAATAATATACTGGTCAGTGATGCAATTGGAACTGCCTCATGGCAGCCATTACAAGCCGGAGCCGGCATTAATATCAATGGAATTACTATCTCAAACACCTCCCCTGATATTCCTGTTACACTTATCGGAGGTGGAGCAACAATAGTTTCAGGAACCTATCCCAACTTTACCATTTCAAGTACTGATAATAATACTACTTACAATGCAGGAACCGGTATTACCCTCTCAGGAACAACCATAAACTCTGTTTGGACTAAAAACGGCAATTACATTTATAATAATAATACAGGCAATGTAGGAATAGGGCTTTCAGCACCTCAAAACCTATTACATGTACATAAACCGAGTGGAATAACAACGGTAAGTGAAGAAAAAGCAGGAATTACACCAGGTGGCGGCACTCACTTAGAGGATATTACAACTATTTGGGGCATACAAATCACAAATACATCAACGGGAACAACTGCAAATGATGGCATAAAACTCGGTATAAACTTTTCTGGTAAATCACAACTAATGTCGTTTGAAAATGGAAGTTTTGTCATAGGAACCAATAATACAGAATTGATAACCCTTACACCCCAAGGAAATGTGGGGATAGGAACTACAGCTCCATTAGCAAAACTGCACACAAAAGGAACCCTCCGATTCGAAAGCCTTGCTACAGCAACTACTTTTCAAAATCAAAAAGTTTTGATAACAGATGCTACAGGCAATGTAAGCCAGATACCCGCCAACCTGATAGGCGATAACCTTGGGAATCATACTGCATCACAAAATATAAAAATAAACGACAAATGGATAAGTAATGATGGGAATGATAAAGGTATAAAAATAAGCAATAATGGTGATGTTTATGTGAGCGGGAATTTGGGAGTTGGAACGTTAGCTCCGCAGGTAAAAATTCATGCTTATGATAATTCAAATAATTCTGTTGTAATGAGAGCAGAAAACAACGCAGGGAATATCAGAATAGGAGTTGATGGGGTACATGGAGTCATTAATTCCAGTCAGGATTTAATGATAAATTATGGAACCAACAAAAATGTTACAGTAGGTGGTGAGCAAAGCGGTAATTTTGCAACTTTACACAATACTTTTCTGGCTGTAACAGATGGAAATGTTGGTATTGGAGTTACGGTAGCCCATGCTAAGCTTCACACTAAAGGGACATTACGGTTTGAAAACCTTACCGATGCTACAAATATTCAAGATCAGAAAGTGTTGATTGTAGATGCTACAGGCAATGTAAGTCAAGCATTGAAAGAAATGGTTGGTGATAACTTAGGTAGTCATGTTGCTACGAAAAATATTACAATGAGCGATAATTGGATTAGTTATGATGGAACAGGCTCCGGCATTCAGATAAAGGATAATGGTAATGTTCAGGTTGGTAGTGGAATTACGCAGGTAAATATTGGTAAATCGTATTCAAATGATCCCTATTATTTATCGAGTTATGTGGGTTTTAATGCTCAACGGAACAACCAAGGACAGTGGATATTTACAAGTGATCAAGTAAACAATGGGGGAGCAGCAATGATAAACGATATTACAGGTAACTTACATTTCGTAACATATAGGCCGCAACAGGGAACTACAACAGCTACTTTATCCGAATCGGATTTGATAGCTAA
>CAZDUU010000328.1:0-3483 GCA_964508675.1 uncultured Bacteroidales bacterium
GCAATCTGCAATTACTGAAGGAAGTGTAATATGGAATGATTTAGCTTCTGTTTCAGATATATATACATCAACTGACAGCCTTGTTTTTAAAAATCCGATCATGGGCCTTGAAAACCTTAATTTGCTGAATACATTAAAGTGTACTGATACAGAGCGTGATCCGTGGAATGCTGAAAACAACAGTGAGCCTTTTGGTTTCTATGAAATGCCTGAGACGGATTACATGCATACAAATTACCGCTTTACACAAAATATGGAAGCATATAGCTTTATTATGTGTAGAGGACTTAAAGCAAAGAATCAAAACCCAACAATACAGCATTGGAAAATGTTTCTTTCTGCCGGAAGTGATGCTCACGGTTCATTTAATTACTCAAATACGGACTTTTTTTATGCAGGGCTTAACGGGGCAATGGAAAATAATCATCCCGGAGCACTTTCAACTCTGGTTTATTGTCCAGATGGAATGGGACATAATGGTCAGCATGTTTTACAATCTCTTAAAGACGGGCATGCGTTATTGTCGACTGGTCCTATTGTGAATTTAAAAATTCAAAGCCCGGGTCAAAACCTGATAGTTGGAGATGATGCTGATCTGACTCAGGAAAACGAAAATTATATTTTTATTCATTTGGACGCTCTGACTAATTATTACTATGGTGATATTTCTTTTGTTCAATTGATAATTCAAACCCAGGATACCGCTTATACAATCCCTGTTTCGCTGACTAATGGTAGCTTTGATATAAGTTTCAGAGACCTGATTATGCAATACATATCACTATTTAACGTATTGCCTTTAGATCAATACATTGCTATTCGGGCTGAACTGGGTACAGAGAAAACTTATTCTTCAAGTCAGGCATTGTATTACCGGCGTAATTCGGAAAAATTTTATGCTTACACCAACCCCATCTGGATAAAAACAGGACTGTTTAATAATATTAATGAGCAATCAGAGAATAGTGTTTCTGTTTTTCCAAACCCTGCTCATAATTACTGCACTGTAAAAGGAATAAGTAATACAGTAAATTGCAACATTCAATTATTTGATATAAGTGGAAAAGAAATTCCGGTTTCCTTTTCAAAATCAGAAAATGAAATCAGAATCAATACAGAAAATCTGTTGAGCGGATTTTATTTAATAGAAATAAAAAGCCAGGATGTGACAGTAAAAAAGAAAATTCTTAAAAAGTAAAAGTGACTTCTATTTTACTATCAGTTTTTTCAGCAGATATTTGCCATTGTATTCAACTTTGATAATGTAAATCCCTTTTTTTAGTTCTTTATTGATTTTTAATTCTTTATCAGTTCCAACATTAAATTGTTCAATAAGTTTCATATCGTAAGAATATAACTTTGCAATTGAATACGAATTTAAATTTCTGAGATTTATTGTAAAACTACTTTCGGTTGGATTTGGATATATTGTAATATCTTGATTTTTATTCAAATCATTTATGCCATTGTAATTGTAACAAAAACACTTGTTGCAAATAGGGTTATTCATCCATAAAACAGTATCGGCCTGTTTTACACATGAAAGGTACAGAATTTGGCCGCACGTACATATTGATGAAATCGGGGCCATCAATCCTTCACCATCGATTGCACCAATACCTTCAATCCAGATATTTCCGGTAATATCACCTGAGAAATAATATTTTTTTCTGATTTGATTATTAATTAAAACCGTAGAAGTTGAGTCCAGTATTTTATAATGACTCAAGGGTTCAAGTGCAGTGCCTTCAAATGTATAATCATAATAAATAGTATCGCCTACATTTACAGAAAAATCATAAAGCATTATTTCCAATGTGTCGTGAATGAAGTAAACCTTTTTGTTACTGTCTTCCCTGAATGGAAAAACATATTGAGCTGTACTGCTATTGAGCAACGTATCATGAATGATATATAATTTTGAGTAAACTTTATTGTTGATAGTGATAGAATCATCAAAGAAAGCATATCGAATAACTTCTGAATTAGTGTTAAGCCAAATATCATTCATATATATATTCCAGATAGTATTTTTGGTAGGAAAGGAGTAATAATTCTGACCAAAACTGTTACAAAAAACAAAGATAAATAAGAGCTTAAACAGAATTTTCATAGTTGGTAAATATAGTTACTTCAAAAATAAGCTATATTTAATAAATTACAAAATAATTTTAAGGTTGAATACTTAATTTAGTAATTCAACTTTCGTTATATACTCCTCACCTCGACACTTACAATGCGGTAACCCCAAATTACTTCGCGCGCCATGTATATACTTCCGGTAAGGACCGAAGTCATCCCAATCAAGAAAGTGATAAGCGAAAAATCGCTGAGATCTGTTACTGTGATAAAATTGAGGCCTATCAGTACGGAAGTAATGATGAATAGAGCAACTGCTATGGTATAGGACAATACTGCATTCCGGATAAATTTTACCCTGCGGTACAGAAGCTCCAACTGCATTTTAATATTTTTCAGACGATTATGTTCCTCAGGTATGAGTTGTTCTTCTGTTTTACACCATTTTATTTTACGCTTTTCTTCATCGAGAATCCTGATGCGGTTTACGACGATAGAATATTTGTTGTTCGTTCCCAAAAGTAATAATCCGCATGCTGAAATCATAATACCCGGAGCCAGCATGGATTGTATTAATTCAACCGTAGAATGTTCCATGAGATTTTTGTTGCAAAATTAGCTATTTTAAGAATAAAATGTAATCTCTATTTCATAGTTATTTTGCTGAAAGCACCTAAAGCTCTTTGACGTGCATATGAATGTTCAATAATTGGTTTTGGGTATGGGGAAGTTCCATATTCGGGAACCCATTTTTTTATGTAAATTAAATCTTTGTCGAAACGTTGAATTTGCAGATTCGGGTTAAATATCCTGAAGTAAGGAACTGCATCGCAACCTGTGCTGGCTGCCCACTGCCAGTTTCCATTATTGGCCGAAAGATCGTAATCGAGTAAATGCTGAGCAAAATAATTTTCACCCCATGTCCAGTCAGTGAGGAGGTGTTTGCATAGGAACGAAGCTGTAATCATACGCGCACGGTTGTGCATATAGCCTGTAGCATTGAGTTCGCGCATGCCGGCATCCACCATCGGGTAACCGGTCTGACCGTTGCACCAGCGTTCAAAAAGCTTTTCGTCGTTAACCCATTCCAGTTTATCGTATTGCGATCTGAAATTTTTATGCTCAACATGTGGATAATGATGAAGAATCTGCATAAAAAATTCTCGCCAAACCAGCTCATTCAGAAAAGTTGTATTTGATTTAGCAGCTCCTTTAACTATTTTTCGAATGCTGATAAAACCAAAACGCAGGTGCACCGAAGCGTTACTTGTTCTGTCCATTGCGGGAAAATCCCTGTACTTTTCGTAATCGTTCAAATGCTCTAAAATAACGGGTTTGAGTTTGTAGGTGTTAGAAGCAATACCCAATTCTGTTTTTTCGGGAAAGAGATTTTCAAAATGATAA
>CAZDUU010000329.1:0-3476 GCA_964508675.1 uncultured Bacteroidales bacterium
TTACTGATTCGGAAGCCGAAGAAACCATGATTGCCGTGAACGATGCCATGACAAGTCTTGGAACCCAGGAATTGTTCTCCATTGTACAATCACTGCCCGAAGGAAAAAAAATGATATTTAACCTATACGTTTTTGAAGGATACAGCCATAAAGAAATAGCCGAACTACTCGGAATATCGGTTATGACTTCGAAAGGACAACTTTCAAAAGCAAAAAAAATGTTACAGGAAAGAATTACAAACTTAAATCACGTAGCCTTATGAGTACCGACAAATTCATCGACGTAGCCGAGTTTTTTAACCAGCAGTTAAAAGACCAAAGCATAGAGCCACCGGCCCAGATATGGGATAAGGTTCAGGAACAGATTCCCGAGTACCCCAAAACCTCGTTTGGTAAATGGTACCTGGCAGGAACCATTGTGGCAATACTCAGTATTTCTGCCATATGGTTTTTAAATAAAAACAGCCAGACTACAGCCAAAGCATTGAAAATACAGACCAGTTCCATTTCAGTACCGGAACGCAATGTAGCTTTTACTGCCGACAGCAAGCAAAAGGGAAAATATACCCAATATGTAAACTTAAAGAATAACCAGCGTCAAAATTCGAATGTGGTAAAAAATGCCATTTTAAACCTCGAAGCTTCCAATTATTCCAATATTGAGCAAATTTTGTTTTACGACAGCACCAAAGCATTGGTAAAAACCATAAAGCTACCGGCCATTAACGAGTTTGGATTTTATGCTTTAGACGTAAGCAAGCTAAAACCCGGAAGATATACTTTGAATATTTCGTGCAAGGGTGGTAAAATATACAACTTAAAGCAGTATTTGCACTAAAATATACATTTGATTCTGTTAAACAAAATCTCCATTGCTTCATTACATTTCAACTATTGGTGCGTTCTCACGAGCAAATCGAATAAATGAGTACGAGACATGGAGAAACCTATTATAAAGTTAAAAACTTTGATTATTTATAGATGTAAGTCTGTGACTTGCATCAGCGAAGGGATGTGCTTTGCATCCTCGTTAAGAAACGAGGACGAGAGAGGGTAATATAATCTTTTAAATCAAGATAGTATTTATCAGCTTTAATTTTCAAGCCATTAATTGTGGATACTCGTGAACCATTTTTAATGTGAATAATGAAAAACAATCCTAACTCAGTAGGCGGTGCTGGCCAATCTTCAAACTTTATATCTTCTCTTTGTTCGATATAAATAAAAGGTTTCACTTCAATTATTTCAGGATTTCTATTTACGAAATCTTTAATTAAAGTAAAATATGTAATTATAACAGCGGGAACCCCTAAAATCGCAATCCAAAATCCAATATATACCACCTTTGTAGGGTAAGTCCATTTTTTAAATTGTTCTTTTGAAGGAAATATTCTGCTCATTTTATTTGTATCTTATCATCTTAAAATAAATAAAACTCTTTTATGTAGCTAATAGATTCTTATTCATAAACAAAGATACAACGTTTTCTGTTTGTTGTATTATTTTGTTAAAAGATTTTCGATTTGTTTTAAAGCATTTGTAATTAACGCTTTATTCCTCTCAAATAAACACCTTTTTCCAAATCAGTACTTAATTTCCCTTCACTGATAACCATTTTACCTTTGTGGAAAACAGTTTCGGCCTGTCCTTTTATTTTCATCCCTTCGTAAACATTGCTATCGCAATTTTGGTGATGTGTGCTTTTAGAAATCACTGTTTTGATATCAGGGTTCCAGATTACAATATCGGCATCGGCTCCGGGTTCAATGCTGCCCTTGCGTGGGTAAAGACCAAAAATCTTGGCAGGATTGGCCGAGCAAAGTTCCACCCAGTCAAACAGGCTGATTTTGTTTTCCAAAACGCCATAAGTATAAAGCAAAGCCAGACGGTGTTCTATTCCTCCTGCTCCATTTGGGATTTTGGTAAAATCGTTCTTGCCCACATCTTTCTGTCCCGACGTATTGAAAGGACAATGGTCGGTAGCCACGACTTTGCAGTTTTTGTTTTTCAACGCTGTCCACAAAGTTTCGCTGTCATGCTTTTTTCGTATAGGCGGGCTGATAACGTATTTCAGCGATTCTTCCAACGTTTTTTCATAGACTTTATCGTCCAGAACCAGATACTGAGGGCAGGTTTCAGAATATACGTTAACTCCCCTGCTTTGGGCATTGGTAATATATTTTATGGATTCAGCCGTAGAAGTGTGAACAATATAAGTTGCACAGCCTGTTTTCCCGGCCAGATCGACTACTTTCTTTACCGAATCCGATTCAACCTCTGATGTTCTGGACAAAGCATGATAAAGCGGGGCGGTTTTCCCTTCATGAATAAAGTCTTTTTGCCGTTTAATAATCTCATCGCCTTCTTCGCAATGAACAGTAACCATTACATTCAGGCTTTTTGCCCTTAGCATTACACTTTCCAAATCGCTGTATTCAATCCCGATTACGCCTTTATAAGCAAGATAGGTTTTAAACGACTGAATACCGTATCTCTTCACACAAATTTCCATTTCTTTCGAAACGGTTTCATTCCACGAGGTAATGCTCATGTGGAGCGCATAATCGCACAAGCTGATGCTGCCATCGGCAAGTCTTTTTTCCATGGCTTCAATCAGCGATTCATTTTTATTGGGCGTTACAAAATCGATAAACGAAGTTGTTCCGCCAAAGTAAGCTGCAATGCTCCCTGTATAAAAATCGTCGCTCGAGAAACCGGAAGGAGTGATGAGGTGCATATGTACGTGAGCATCCACACCTGCAGGAATAATATATCTACCCTCTGCATTTATTGCAATGATATTGCTGTCTGCTTTAATCAAAGGACTTACTTCAGAAATCTTTTCATTATCAATCAGCAAATCACCTTTTAAGATACGATTACTTAAAATGATATTTCCGTTTTTTATTAAATATTTCATTTAAAAAACTCCATTTTTCAATTATCACAAAGGTAAATATTTTCTGCAGCCGTTATTTTTGGTTAATTACTAAAAATAGTTTAGTTTTGTTAAAAAACCAAATTGAATGTCATTCTTTAAAACCAAACTTTTTTGGTTACTGTTCATCACAGCTATTGTTTATATCAATACTCTGTGGAACAGTTATAGTTTCGATGATAACTTTGTTACCAATGAAAACATTAAAAAGAATGGATTAGCTGCTATTAAAGAAATATTCACCACGCACTACTGGCAGGAAAAAGACAATACTTTTGGTTATCGCCCTATTGTGAGATCTACCTTTATTGTCGAAAAGTCAATCTGGGGAAATAACCCGACATTAAGCCATTTGATTAATCTTTTGCTTTATTTGCTCAGCATTTTTTTGATTTATAAAATCCTGAAAAGACTTTTTGTAATAGACGATGATCTGATTTGGTGGATAAGCTTACTATTTGCACTTCATCCTGTACATACTGAAGTTATAGCCAGCCTGAAAAACAGGGAAGATATTTTTGCTATGCTTTTTGGTTTG
>CAZDUU010000330.1:0-3459 GCA_964508675.1 uncultured Bacteroidales bacterium
AGTAATTGTACCAAGCATAGAAAAGCAACAACAAATAGTCGAATTAGAAGCACTGCTTGTTGAAAAGGAATTGGAAACAGATAAATTGTTTGCCGACCAACTCACCCAACTCGAAAACCTAAACCAAGCCATTTTACAGGAAGCCGTACAAGGTAAGTTGACTGCTGAGTTTCGAAGCAGTCACCCTGAGCTTGTCGAAGGGTCTCATCATGCCAGCAAACTTTTGAAACGCATTAAAGTCGAAAAAGAAACCCTTCGACAATCTCAGGGCGGGGGCAAAAAAGAAAAACATTTGCCACCCATTAAACCCGAAGAAATTCCGTTTGAAATTCCTGAGAGTTGGGTTTGGTGTAGGTTAGGAGAAGTGTGTGAAAAAATTCATTACGGATTTAATGCTTCTGCCAAACCCAATAATACTGGCGTTCGATTATTGCGAATAACAGATATCCAAAACAATTCTGTTGATTGGGAAACTGTTCCAGGTTGTGATTATACAAAAAGTGATTTGGAAAACTATTTACTAAACGAAAATGATATAGTGATTGCTCGAACAGGTGGAACCATAGGAAAAACATTTTTAGTAAAAAATATTCCATTACAGTCATTATTTGCTTCGTATTTAATAAGAGCAATTCCATCAAAATCGATTTTTCCAGAATATGCAAAATATTATATGGAAAGCCCGATTTATTGGAAACAACTTTATGATGCTGCTGGCGGAGCTGCACAACCTAATGTTAATGGAACTTCACTTTCAAATTTAGCATTCCCCCTTCCCCCACTTTCCGAACAAACCCGCATCGTAGCCGAAATAGAAAAGCAATTAGCCAAAACCAAACAACTAAAAGAACACATTTTAGCCAACCAGCAAGCCACCGAGCAATTGCTAAAAGCATTGTTGCACGAGGCGTTTGAGGTGAGCGAGGCAAAGGAAGTAAAAGCAGAAAAAAAGGAAGCGAAAGTAATTGAGTTTAAACCAAAGAAATGTTCTGAACCTGAAAAAGCAATATTAGCGGGTCATATCATAAACGTAAATAATAGTGACGATTTTGGAAGGGTCAAACTTCAAAAACTTTTACACCTGACAGAATATTATTGCAAAATTGATTTAGATTCACATTATGTACAAAGGGTAGCCGGTCCACACGATGAAGAATTGATAAAAAATATTGAATCGGCATTACAAAGATATCGCTTCTACAAAATAAAACAAGACAAGCACAATTCAGGCAAAGTTACTTACATAACATTAGAAACGGCTTCTGAGCTTGACACTTTATTTGCCGAACATTTTAAAACCGAAACTTCACGAATAAATGACTTTATTTTAAAATTCAAAAAATCTTCGTGGGAGCAATGTGAAATAATCTCGACACTTTATGCAGTTTGGAATAATCGTATTATAAAACGACAAAACATTTCTGACGAATTATTGATGCAAGATTTTTTAAACTGGAATAAGCAAAAAATAAAATACAAAGACCGGCTGGAAAATGCTCTGATTTGGATGAGAACACAAAAAATCATTCCCGACGGTTGGGGTAAATATATCGATAAACCGAAAACTAAAAAGAAATAAGAATGTATTTTATACAGCATAGCCTTTCTTACTCCTCTTTTTGCCAATCTGAAATTTTTCTTTACGTTTGTATAAAATCTGATTTATGCGGATAAAAAGTACATATATCTTTCTTCTTTTTATTCTGACATTTCAGGCTTATGGCCAGTTAAAACCCGACACCATTATTTTAAAAAAGCCAAAAACACTGACCCTTCAGAAACCTAACATTACTATCCTCAGCCAACAAAAAAGCATCAGGAATTTTGACATCAGCAACGGGTTGCCCAACCTTTACATTACCACATTAACGACAGATAAATATGGTCGTTTGTGGTTTGGAACCTATGGGGGAGGCTGTGGATATTATAATGGCGAAGGATTCTATGTTTTCACGCAAGCAGACGGATTGCAATCCAATTATATCCAGAAAATATTCGAAGACAGCAAAGGCAAAATCTGGGCTGCAACATACGAAAACGGCGTTTGCTACCGCGAAAACAATAAATGGCACATGCTAACCGAAAAAGAAGGTTTTCCGGGAAAATATGTCTGGAATATTTCAGAAGATAAAAAAGGGAATATTTGGTTTGCCGTAGAAAAAGTCGGCATTTGCATGTACGACGGAAAAAAATTCAAAACCTTCAGCAAAAAAGACGGATTATGCTCCAATATGATGAGAACTGTATTTTGCGATTCGCAGGGCAGAGTTTGGGCAGGCAGCGATGGATGGGGTGTTTCACTTATTGAAAATGGCAAAATTCAAAACTTTAATGATAAAAACGGATTAACACATAATCGCGTAAATTCTATTCTCGAATGGAATAATAAAATCTGGTTCGGTACCTATGGCGGAGGTTTGTGCTATTTTGCCGACGACACCATTATTTCGCTTAAAACCAATACTCCCATAAATTTAATCAGCAGTATCAATCTGAGCAAAACAAATAAATTACTTGTAGCCACATCGGGAAATGGGCTTTATATTTTCGACGGAATTACATTCACCGGTTATTCTATAAAAAACGGCTTATCCAATGATGTAACTATCACTGCATGCGACGACAGCTACGGAAACATATGGGTTGGAAGTTATGGTGGTGGTATTTCAAAAATCATGAATGTACCGTTTTCATTATACAATGAAAAATCAGGATTACCCGGCAATGTTGCCAAAGCATTTCTTCCGACTGAAAAAGGAATGTTGATTTCCATTTCTGGCAAAGGGCTAGCTTTGTTTTCACACGATACCCTTTATAGTTATTCTGAAAAACAGGGCATTGTAAACAACTATATTCTGGGTCTGGAAAAAGGAGAAAAAAACGAATGGTGGGCAGCAACATCCGGTTCAGGTTTAATACATTGTATTAACGGAAAACATTTTAAATATACCAATTATGAAGGGCTTTCCGGAAATTATCTCCTGAGTCTCTTTTACGATTCTCAAAAACGACTTTGGATAGGCTCTTATGGATATGGGTTTGGTTACATGAAAAATGATACTTTAATCTGGTTCAATACCGGCGAAAAAAATAAATTTAATTATATTTTTCAGTTCAAAGAATATCATGGAACTATTTATATTGGCACAAATGACGGACTTTACCAATACAGTTCAGAAAACATGACCCAAATTAATCTACCGGAAGAAATTGGTAAAGACATCAAATCAATTCTTTTGGACAAAAATGGCAGAATGTGGATTGGTACAACCGGGAAAGGCTTATGGGTTAAATATTCTGACCGGTTCGAAAAAGTTTTGAATGATAAAGATGCAGATAATATCGAATTGCTACTTGAAACAAATGATGGAAACATATTTGCCGGACTTTGGAATGGAATAGTGCAATTCTGCCCGGCTAAGGCAAAAAGTATAAATTCATTAAAAGAATATAATATCA